>NZ_JCANTV010000014.1:0-2500 GCF_059568665.1 Pseudodesulfovibrio halophilus DSM 5663
GACACCTTGGCGCAACCGCCCGAGTCCCGTTTTTTGCCGTGTTATTTGCTAGCTGGAGTTTTGCATTTGTTCAGCGTGTATTCCACGCAAAAAGGCCCGGTCATTTTGACCGGGCCTTTCAGGAAGAATATCCTGGCAGCGACCTACTTTCCCACGACTAAGACCGCAGTATCATCGGCGATGGAGGGCTTGACTTCCGAGTTCGGAATGGGATCGGGTATAACCCCTCCTCCCTGGCCACCAGGAAAATATATAGTTCAATAGGGGGAGAGAGGATATTAAGTAAGTTAGATAAGCCGCACGATCTATTAGTACCGGTCTGCTGAACACATCGCTGCGCTTACACATCCGGCCTATCAACCTCGTAGTCTACAAGGGATCTTCAGGGACCGAAGTCCAGGGAGAACTAATCTTGAGGATGGCTTCCCGCTTAGATGCCTTCAGCGGTTATCCGTGCCGAACATAGCTACCCTGCAGTGCCACTGGCGTGACAACAGGAACACCAGAGGTTCGTCCACCCCGGTCCTCTCGTACTAGGGGCAGACCCTCTTCAATTCTCCTACGCCCACAGAGGATAGGGACCAAACTGTCTCACGACGTTTTAAACCCAGCTCGCGTACCACTTTAAACGGCGAACAGCCGTACCCTTGGGACCTGCTCCAGCCCCAGGATGTGATGAGCCGACATCGAGGTGCCAAACCGCGTCGTCGATGTGAACTCTTGGACGCGATCAGCCTGTTATCCCCGGCGTACCTTTTATCCTATGAGCGATGGCCCTTCCATGCGGAACCACCGGATCACTAAGACCAACTTTCGTTCCTGCTCGACATGTCTGTCTCACAGTCAAGCTCCCTTATGCCTTTGCACTCGACGGCTGGTTTCCAATCAGCCTGAGGGAACCTTTGCAAGCCTCCGTTACTCTTTGGGAGGCGACCGCCCCAGTCAAACTACCCACCAGACACTGTCTCCAAGCCGGATGACGGCGTTGGATTAGATACCTAGATTACCAAGGGTGGTATTTCAAGGGTGACTCCACGAACACTGGCGTGCCCGCTTCAAAGTCTCCCACCTATCCTACACATGATAAACCAAATACCAATGTCAAGCTATAGTAAAGGTGCACAGGGTCTTTCCGTCCTTCTGCGGGTACCGGGCATTTTCACCCGGAATTCAATTTCACTGAGTCTCTGGTTGAGACAGTGGGGGGATCGTTACGCCATTCGTGCAGGTCGGAACTTACCCGACAAGGAATTTCGCTACCTTAGGACCGTTATAGTTACGGCCGCCGTTTACCGGGGCTTCGATTTAGAGCTTCGCCGAAGCTAACTCCACCTCTTAACCTTCCGGCACCGGGCAGGCGTCAGTCCCTATACTTCGTCTTACGACTTCGCAGAGACCTATGTTTTTAGTAAACAGTCGCCCCCCCCGATTCGCTGCGGCTCTCACGTGCTCAACAAGCAAGTCATATCACACGCGGGAGCATCCCTTATTGCGAACTTACGGGATCATTTTGCCGAGTTCCTTAACCAGAGTTCTCTCAAGCGCCTTGGTCTGCTCGACCCGCCTACCTGTGTTGGTTTGCGGTACGGTCTGCACATGCTAAACTTAGAAGCTTTTCTAGGCAGCATGGAATCACTGACTTCAGTCTGTAAATGACACGGCATCACGTCTCGGCCTTAAAGAAGAGCGGATTTGCCTACCCTTCAAGCCTACACGCTTGCACCGGGATATCCAACACCCGGATCAGCTATCCTCCTGCGTCCCTCCGTCGCACACATGTACAGGTACAGGAATATTAACCTGTTTCCCATCGGTTACGCTTTTCAGCCTCACCTTAGGGGCCGACTTACCCTGGGCAGATTAGCTTTACCCAGGAAACCTTAGGCTTACGGCGAACGGGTTTCTCACCCGTTTTATCGTTACTCATGCCAGCATAATCACTTCTCATTAGTCCAGCAAACCTCACGGTTTACCTTCATCCCATCTGAGAACGCTCCCCTACCGCTCGTCTAAAAGACGAGCCCGAAGCTTCGGTACCATACTTAGCCCCGTTACATTTTCGGCGCAGAATCGCTAGGCCAGTGAGCTATTACGCTTTCTTTAAAGGATGGCTGCTTCTAAGCCAACCTCCTGGATGTATCAGCAACTCCACCACCTTTCCCACTTAGTATGGATTTGGAGACCTTAGCTGTCGATCTGGGCTGTTTCCCTCTTGGCCATGGACCTTCGCACCCATAGCCTGACTCCCGGGAAGCATCTTACGGCATTCGGAGTTTGACAAGGGTTGGTAACCTGGTGGGGCCCCTAGCCTTATCAGTGCTCTACCTCCGCAAGACTCGTTCCCGAGGCTATACCTCAATATATTTCGGGGAGAACCAGCTATCACCGGGTTTGATTGGCCTTTCACCCCTATCCACAAGTCATCCAAATCATTTTCAACTGATACTGGTTCGGTCCTCCACTCAGTTTTACCTGAGCTTCAACCTGCTCATGGATAGAT
>NZ_JCANTV010000014.1:5000-208950 GCF_059568665.1 Pseudodesulfovibrio halophilus DSM 5663
CTCCCGAAGGAGACTTTCTCGCACGACTTGCATGTGTTAAGCACGCCGCCAGCGTTCAATCTGAGCCAGGATCAAACTCTCCAGTTGAATAACTTGGAGTATTAGTTTGATCACTCTCGTCACAAGCTGACCCTAACGGGTCATGTGATTAAGCGATCTTTCGCTCAACTCGCTATTTAATTGTCAAAGACCGAAGTTCCGTTTCTCGGAACGCCTTGCCGAAGCAAGGAAGGGCAAACTATGTTTTTGCGTCGCCCCTGTCAACCGTTTTTTTAACTTTTTTTCGGCCGCCCCGTTTGGGACATTCCGAAAAGCCGCTCCGGCTAACCGCTCGATATATTTGGAAAGAACAAGTCGCTCCGTTTGGCCCGTGCGGGCTGCCCCGTCGCGACGAAGAGAGGTTCTACGGAAACACCCTTCACAGGTCAAGCGCTTTTTTCGAAAAAATGCGCTTTTCTTTCATTCGATTTTCAAGATGTTGATTTTACACACTTATTTTGAAGGTCTTTTTGGGCCTCAAATTGCCCTTTCGTGCCGCATCGGGCATTATCGCATCCTTGGCCCTGTGCATGCCTGTCCATGTGAGGGCTTTTCACCCCCGTTTTTGATGAAATTCATCAAGCTGAACCTGCCGAACCCGACTACACAAAGGGCGAAAGGACACAGCAAATGAAGCCTACGACTTTATCATTATATAAAGAACGGCTCATCAAGGTGATGAACCATCTCCACGAACATCTGGACGAGGCTCTTGATCCCGAAGCCATCGCCGCCATGTCGCACTTCTCGTTGCCGCACTTCCACCGGGTGTTCAAATCCGTCACCGGGGAGTCGCTTGGCGAACATGTCCGACGGTTGCGACTGGAGCGTGCCGCAATCCGGCTGGCCTATGAGGTTCAACCTGTTACACGCTGTGCGTTCGATGCCTGCTATGAAACAGTAGAATCCTTCAGCCGGGCCTTCAAATCGCATTTTGGCGTTACGCCGTCGACGTTCAGGTCGCGGCACATGAAGAATCAGCGGTTCGGAATGACCGAAGCCGAGGTGGAAAGAGCCCTCAACACGCTGCCTGACATTGATGTGAATCGGACACGACTTGGAGAAATCCACTGTGCGTTCATAACCCATATCGGGCCGTACAAGGAATGCGAGTACGCATGGCTTCAGCTCTGCGAGTGGGCAGAGAGACGGGGGCTGATGCAGGACTCAACCGATTTCTTCGGCATCTGCTACGATGACCCGAGCATCACACCGGGCGAAAAAATCCGCTACGAGGCATGCATCTCCGTCCCCGAGCCGGTCGAACCGGACGGCATCGTCGGGAGCAAGACGCTCCCGGAGGGACCCTACGCCCATATTCGCCATGTCGGCCCTTACGATCACCTTGAGGCCGTCTACACTGACCTGATGGGGCGGTGGCTGCCCCACAACTCGGCGGCCATCGGGACCATCCCGTCACTGGAGTTCTATCGCAACGATGTCCGCCACACCCCGCCCAATCAATTGATAACCGACATATACCTGTCCCTTGAACCATGAACGGAGGTACCAGCATGGACGTTTCCATCGACACTCTGAATCAACTCACCGTGGCCTCGGTCCGCCATGTCGGCCCGTATCCCGAATGCGGAAAGGCATGGGAATCCCTGTCCGCGTGGGCCGGACCGAAAAGTCTCTTGAACGAATCCACCGCATTCTTCGGCATTTGCCACGACGACCCGAGGCAGGTGCCCGAGGACCAACTTCGATACGATGCCTGCATGACCGTGCCCGAAGACCAGAAAGGGGAAGGCGAAGTGACCATCCTCACCATCCCCGGCGGCAATTACGCCACGCTGCTCTACCAAGGGCCGTACGATAATCTGGGCGAACAGTGGATGGCGCTTTTCGAGAAAGGCCTCCCGCAACTCGACAAGGAGTTCGACTTCACCCGCCCCTGTTTTGAACAGTATCTGAACGATCCGGGGCACACCAAGCCTGAGGATCTGCTGACCAAGCTCCACGTTCCTGCCAAATAGAAAAAGGGGGCTTCGGCACAGTGCCGAAGCCCCCTTCCCATATAATATGTATATGTACTAGTTTTTCAGGAACTCCCTGAAAGCCTGCGTGGTGGCATACAAGTCCGCCTTGGATGCGAGCTCGAAAGGGCTGTGCATCGAAAGCACCGGCATCCCGACGTCGATGATATCCATACCATATATGGCAAGGAACTTTGCCACGGTTCCCCCGCCGCCCATGTCGACCTTGCCGAGCTCGGCCATTTGCCACGGCACTTCCGCACCGTCGAAGATGGAGCGCAACCAGCCGATGAACTCGGGATGCGCGTCGTTGGCCCCGACCTTGCCACGGTGGCCGGTGAACTTGTTGAAGCACGGCCCGTACCCGAGGAAGGCCGCATTGCGCTCTTCGTGCACATCCTTGAAGTTCGGATCCACGGCGGCGGCCACATCTGCCGAGAGAGCCGTACCGTTCATCATCACTCGCGAGAGCTTGGCGCTAGGCTCCCAGCTTTCCAGCAGTTCGTCCAGTGTATACTCGAAGAAGAGCGACTTGGCCCCGGTGGCGCCGTCCGAACCGATCTCCTCTTTATCCCAGAGCAGCACGATCTGCGTGAACTCCGGCTCCGGTTCATCGAGCAGGGCCTCCAGCGCGCAAAAGCAGCTGGAGCGGTCATCGTGGCCATAGCCGCCGATCATGGAGGAGTCGAGCCCGACATAACGCGCAGGTCCGGCCGGCACCGCCTGCAGCTCCGCGCTGATAAGGTCCGATTCATCAATTCCGTAGCGGTCGTGCAGCAGCCCGAGTATCATGTGCTTGACCCTCGACCCTTTTTCGGGCTTGCCCTCGCCCTCTCCGAGCAGCGGCACCGTACCGAGAACGACATTGAGCTTTTCCGCTTCAAAGGCTTCCGAGACCTTCTTCTCCATATCCTTGTGGGCAAGATGCGGCAGCAGGTCCGTCACTGTCAGCACCGGGTCTTCCGGCTTTTCGCCCACTTCCACGCGAACCACATCGCCGTCGCGTTTGACGACGACACCGTGCAGAGCAAGCGGCATGGTCAGCCACTGATATTTGCGGATGCCACCGTAATAGTGCGTTTTGGCGAGGCAGATTTCCGTGTCCTGATACAGGGGCCGCTGCTTGAGATCGAGGCGCGGTGCATCGGCGTGCGCCCCGACCAGTCGGAACCCTTCGGAAAGGGGTCTGCGCCCCTTGCGCGCAAAAAAGCCAGTCTTGCCCCGCTGAATGCGCATCACGGCATCGGCCCCGAAGTCTTCGACAAACCCGGCCTGCTCCGCTCTTCTGCGGGCGTAGTTCATGACCAGTCGTTCGGTTTTGCAGGCCGACAGGAAGTCAACGTAACGGGCGGCCATTTCATCCATGGCGGAAATGTCGGCCTCGGAGGCATAGGTCTCCCATGCGTTCTTCGGCGTATATTCCAAATGGGATTTACTCATAAGGTATTCCTCTCTGTTTTCGGAAGCGTCCTGTGAATGAAGCTATTTCTCGTGGCGTTCACCCGACGCAATGTATCGGGCCGAGTTCGGACTGCTCCCGTCGGGAGTCAGGGATACTATGTTCGGCGATATTTGAAAAGGCGGGGAGAAGATACGTACGTCCTATGTCAACAGGCGTCTACAACCCCAATATGCCCGTCGAGCAGCCAGTTTTACCATCGGCAGAATCCCCGTGGTATATTAACTGAAAAAGGAGATACTATGCCTCACTCGAACAGCAAGGATTGGATTTTTTATGAAGACGGAGCTGTCGAACCCGTGCGAAAAGACCAAAGCATCTACCTGAAACAACGAGGAAAAGGTATTCCGGATTGGTACGTTGATCGAAAACCAACCTCATGGAATCCTTCAGACGAAGGGTTATCATTCACAACGAACCATCGGTCAAAGGACGCCCCCAGGCCTACTCCCAATCGAGGCAAAATCGGGGGCACTTTGATCACAGGACATGTACCGACAGTTACAGCTGAGAATACCGGCTTTTCCGGTGGCATTCACGGATCGCGAAAAACCTCCGCAAAACGAAATGGACCTAGTTCCAATCATAGCTATGCTATCGCTCAAAAAATCTACAACAAAAACAGGAACGAAGAATTCGAAAGTTTTCTATACTCCGGGCAAGCTCGTGTAGGCAAGGCTCTCTCAAACCTTACCAGCCGAGCACCTCAAGCAATTGGTAAAGCATTCAGTCGAACTTATGACGAACTTACCAGTAATGAAGACATTCATAACGGGCTAAAGTTTGGGGTAGGAGCAGCATGGGACGTAACACAGGAAGTGGGTAAGGAAGTAGGGAGCAAAGTAGCGGGGGCCATATCAGAGCAATTGGCTCTGGACCGCATTTCTCATCTAAAGCATGGGAGAAAGCTAAAGGACATCCTTTCCAAACCATCCGTTCAATCAGCTAGAACTGCGTATGACCTAGGGCGACAGGTAGCTGACGGAGTTTCTGAGTACGAAGAAATGGCAAAGCGTATTTCCCAAAAAGTATCCAATCGAAGGAAGGATGTTTATGGCGAATAGGCATATGCCAACCTTGAACGCCCCACAGCACTGCAGTCACTTATCGTAGCTTTTTGCAATCTGGAAGGAATCCCAAATAAAAACCGGACATCCCGAGCTCGGGATGTCCGGCATGAAAACAATTCGGTAGGCTTCTATGATATCGCCTGACGGATGGCTGTCGCCACGAGACGGTATTCCTTGGGATCAAGCGTGCGCGGGTCCAGGCAGAAGACGTCGTCTTCGATGCGCGCCACCAACGGCGGTTCCGTATCCAGAAGCCGCTGCTTCAGTTCCGGAACGCTCAGGTCGCGCGGCTGGACCGTCACGAGAGCCGTGTCCAGATCCTGCTCCGGAAACGCGCCGCCGCCCACTCGGGAAACACCCTTCCTGACGCCCACATCGACCGCTTCGCCCAGTTCGTCACGCAGGACCCTCGCAAGACGGTTGGCGCGGCCACGCAGGTTCTTGTACGGCATGGTGATCATTTTTAGGGTAGGCACGCTCGTCCCGACCTTGTCCATGTCCAGATACAAACGCAAGGTGGCCTCAAGGGCGGCGAGGGTCATCTTGTCAATGCGCACCGCACGGTTGATCGGGTTTTTCTTGATCATGTCGATCCAGCGCTTGCGGCCGACGATGATCCCCGCCTGCGGTCCGCCGAGCACCTTGTCCCCGGAAAAGGAAACCACATCCGCTCCCTGCGACACCACCTCCTGCACGGTGGGTTCGTTGATCAGCCCCATACCGTCGAAACGGAACAGACTGCCGCTTCCCAGATCTTCCAGCACAGGCAGGTCGTACTTGTCGCCCAGCTCGCGCATTTCGGGCAGAGACACTTCCTTGGTGAAACCTATCAGCCGGAAATTCGATGTATGCACCCGCATGAGCGCGCCGGTATTCTCGTTGATCGCGCCCTCGTAATCCTTGACATGCGTGCGGTTGGTGGCTCCCACCTCGTGCAGAATGGCGCCGGTCTTGGACATGACATCGGGAATGCGAAACGAACCGCCGATCTCTACGAGCTGTCCGCGCGAAACCACGACCTCGCGCTCCTTGGCCAGCGTTTCCAGCATGATGAAGACTGCGGAGGCGTTGTTGTTGACCACCAGCGCGGCCTCGGCCCCGGTGATGTCGCACAGGAGCTTTTCCACGTGGCTGTAGCGGCTGCCCCGCTCACCGGTGTCGAGGTCGAATTCGAGATTGGAATAGTGCGCGCAGGCCTCCACCACAGCGTCGACGGCCTCTTTGGCCAGCAGCGAGCGGCCCATGTTGGTGTGCACGACCACCCCGGTGGCATTGAGCACGCGCCTGAAGTGCGGGCGCGCCTTGGTGCGAACGTAGGCCTTGATTCTCGGCACGAGAGCGTCCGGCGCCAGGGCGGCCTCTTCGGAGATGACACCGCTGCGGATCTCTTCTCGGCAGACATCCAGAAATTCATTGACCAGACCGCGCAACAGCGGGCGCGGCAGTTCCTTCATGTCCTGCTCGTCGTCGAGGGCGGTCAGGACCGCGTCCACCGAGGGCAGCTGCCTGAATAGATTGGACACGTATATTCTCCTTGGCTGTCGTGCGTTTGGCTACGGATTCAGAAGCTCCGGATATACCGAATAAACGTCGCCCAGTAAATACAGGGAACCGCAGACAAGGATCGGGCCGATTTCGTCGAGCGCCTGAGCCAGCGCGGTGCGGATATCCGCTGCCGCGACCGCCCTGCCGCCGAGAGCTTGCGCAAGCTCGCCGGGCTCTGCGGCGCGATCCCAGTCGGCACGGGTCACGATGATCCTTTCGGCCTGCATGGATTCCAACAGCGGCAGCATGGCCCCGATATCCTTGTCGGCCATGCAGCCGAAGACGATACTTTGCAGGCGGACACTTTCAGTACGCAGGGTCTTCGCCAGCGCCTTCAATGCATGGGCGTTGTGCGCTCCGTCCAGAAATACCGTTTTACCCTCGATGCGGCCCTGCTGAAAGCGTCCGGGGATGAATGCCCGCGCAAGGCCGGAAGCCTCGGCCGTCGGATCAGGATGCAGGCCGGAGCGCCGCGCGAAGCGACGCCACCCTGCAAGCGCGAGGCGGGCGTTGTCACGCTGATGGCCTCCCTTGAGTCCCAACTCTCCTTCCGGCATTTCGGCCTGCTGAACGCAATTCGACAGGGACGCGCCGACTTCAGCGGCACGGTGTTGCAGAACCTCCAACACGGCAGGAGCCTGCGCGGCGGTCACCGCCTCACCGCCCGGATGCATGGCTCCGGCCTTGTCCGAGGCAATGGCTTCCAACGTCCCACCGAGTACTTTTTCATGGTCCATTCCCACAGGAGTGAACACCGTCACCCCCGGACGATACACATTGGTGGCGTCGAACCGCCCCCCCAGCCCGGCCTCCATAACGGCAACATGAACGCCGGCGGACCGGAACGCCTCCATGGCCAGAGCCGTCTGGAATTCGAAATAGGTCAGCTCCTCACCACCGGGAGCATCAATTATGATACCGGCAAGACGAACCCACTCCTCACGAGGCAACATCCGGCCGTTGACGCGAATACGCTCTCGGGGCGTGACGAAGTGCGGCGAGGTGAATAGACCGGTTTTCAAGCCATGGGCCCGAGCAAGCGACTCGATGAAGGTGGACGTGGACCCTTTTCCGTTGGTGCCGACCACATGGATGACCGGAGGCAGTCCGTCGGTCCCGGCAGCGTCACGCAGGCGCTCCATCCTGCCAAGGCTCAGATCCATGCTGAAAAGCCCAAGCTCGTCCATGTAGTTCCGCAATGCCCGGTAGTCGGCGATTCGCGCCATGATCCACCCTCCTTCAGTCAGTGTGTGCAGGTGGGAATAACAGGAATGCTTGCGAATCGGAATCGCTTTTCTCTTGACCGTTGCTCCCGACTCCATTACGAAAATGCCGCACGCGCCCGTAGCTCAGATGGACAGAGCAGGAGCCTTCTAAGCTCTTGGCCGGGGGTTCGAATCCTCCCGGGCGCACCACGAATTTCAGGCGGCGGCACTTAAGTGCCGCCGCCTTTTTCATGGTCAAAAAAATTGGCCCTCCATAGGAGCACTGCGTCAAAGGTACAGTGATTTGTACTATCGCCATTCAATCACCTCGCCAGCCACTCAACACCAAAACACTGAAAACACTACACTTAAACAGATAGAATCCTTCAAACAACTTTTGGCACGGCAAATGCTAGGTTTAGCATACCTTCTTTCTTTTGCAATTTGCACCAAGACTCCCGGACGGTCCGGGAGTTTTTTGGTTTCAGGACATCAAAAAAGGCGCAGCCCATGGGCTGCGCCTTTTGTGGTTGTGTGGATGTCGGCAGCTATTCGGCAAGACCGCTTTCATTGATATCTTCGGGATGATCGGGTTTCACGGGCGTGGCATCCGGATCCTCCTCCACCTGCAGGTAGTCCGGCAGGTCCACTTCGTCGCCCGAAGGCTGAACTTCGGAGGCTTCTTCCTTGACAATATCACTGCCCAGATCGGTTTCGACCGGTTCGAGGGAGCCGGTCCCCCCCGACTCGGATGAGGATTCGGGAGCCTTGAACTCCCGGACGGTCTTGACGCGGCGCTCCTGCTCCGCAATACGCATATCAAGGTCTTCAATCATGTGGCGGGTTTTCTTCACCTCCGCCTCCAGCTCGAACCGCTCGTTTTCATTCTTGAGTCTGTCGGCGCGGTATTCGTTGAGCGCCTTCAAGTTCTTGGCCGGGCCTCCGAGCTTCTGCGCCTCAAGAGCTTCGAGCTTGGCGATCTCGACTTCGATTTCACGCTTTTCGACCGCGTTCTCCGCCAAGTCCTCCTTATGTTCCGCGAGCTGCTCCTGCTGTTCCGCACGGCTGGTCCGCAGTTCGGCAAGCCTGAGTTCCTCCTTGGCCAGATCAAGCCTGTCCATGGCCGAATAGACTTCGCCCATTTCCGAGGAAGGAATCTGCCCCATCAGCGAGTCATCCACTCCGCCGAACACCCCGGTTGTGGTACATCCGGAAAGCAGTCCCAACATACAGACGGCGCTCAATATCTTTTTCATTACGTCCTCCAAGACGGTAATTCCATTACTCAGTTACATGCAAATGGCTGATTCTCCGCCACATACCCCTAGTCCTGCCCGAAGGCAAGCTTGTGCAACCAGCCGGTCTCGATAGATTATAACCCTCCGAACCTTGCGGAATTACCCTCATGCAATAGAATGAGACCATCATCCAACCCCCTTTTGATCAGGACCGTCGATATCGGTCTTCAAAACAGGAGGATATCATGCCGGACAAACCCATCGGCTGCGCCCGCCCCACCGGCGGCGTAGTTGGCGAACCGGCCCCGAGCCGGGACGCATCGGCAACCCCGGAACCTCAAGGAGGACCGACCATGATCCAAGTCGGCAAGAAAGCGCCGGACTTTGTCGCGCCCGCATATTTCGAGGGTGACTTCACATCCGTCAGACTTTCCGACCAGCTCGGGAAGTGGGTGGTGCTCTGCTTCTACCCGGGCGATTTCACCTTCGTCTGAGCAACCGAGATTTCGGCGGTCGCCGAAATGAACGCTCACTTCGAAAAGCTCGGCGCACAGGTGCTTTCCATGAGCGTGGACAGCATGTTCGTGCACAAGATGTGGGTAGACCACGAACTTTCAAAGATGGTCGGCAACGGCAAAGTCCCGTTCCCCATGCTCTCGGACGGCGGCGGAAACGTGGGTCGCGCCTATGGCGTGTACGATGAGGACGCGGGCGTCGACGTACGCGGGCGCTTCCTTATTGACCCGGACGGCGTGGTGCAGGGCTTCGAGGTGCTCACCCCGCCCGTGGGCCGCAACGTGGGAGAGACCCTGAGGCAGATTCAGGCCTTCCAGCTCGTGCGGGAATCTCAGGGGGCGCAGGCCACTCCCTCCGGCTGGCACCCCGGCAGAAAAGCCCTCACCCCCGGCCCGGATCTCGTTGGTCGCGTCTGGGAGGAGTGGACCGTGGACATGGCCTTCGACGACTGATTCAGCCACCAAAAAAGGGAGCGGCCACGGCCGCTCCCTTCTGATCATCCGTCTTCGCTCCGGACGCTTAATCCTGAAGAAGCTCGTTGACCTTCTCCATGATCGCGAAGGCGTCACCGACATACAGCACGTCGGCCTTGCCCTGTGCCCAGCCGCAGGAAGCATCCTTGTTGATGGCCCGACGCTCCTGAATGAAACGCCACCCCACAACGTGCGGTTCCTCACCATGGCAGCAGGTGGCAAGCCCCTTGGTATGACGCGGCGTGGAACCGGTCTGCCCCACCTGATGCAGATGTGTCAGGAAGGAAATGACCGCCTGCCCCTCGCCGGAGATGTCCACGAGCGACTTGGAAGAACCGAGGGAGGCCTTGGTGCTGTCAAGGAAGCCCTTGATCACGCCTTCGGCGCGCTGCACGTGGATTTCCCCGTCCTCCTGCTTCTTTGTCCAGCCCGCGCCGGTGACGAACAGCATTTCCGCATCCGGGCGTATGGTCTGCTCGTCCACGTCCGGAGCCTTGATGCCGGTCACGGTGCTGCGAGTTGCGGATTCAGCCTCCACCGCCTGCACCTCGACATGTCCGGATTCGGAAAACGCCTCGTAACAACCCGGAGAAAGCGTCACGATCCAGGGACGCCCGTCACGCGAAAGCTCGCCTTTCATGCGCTGGCGATAAAACCAACGCTCGGCCACGGCCTTGCCGTCCTTGACGGAAACACCCGTGCAGTGCGTATCCACGCGACCATCCAAACGAACCGCCACGCCCGGCAGCGCCCGGCTGAACCGCATGGTCGCCGGAGCCACCACGATGTCCGCGCCGCTGGCCTTCACTAACGCTTCGCAGGCACTCACATCCGTCGCATACCGCGACTGACCGAACGCCTCGCCGAAGACACCGTAAAAACTCGCGCCGCAACCTGCCACGCTGTCCGCAGCAGCCTGCACATCCGCGCCCACAAGTCCCGCATGAAGCTCGACGCCCAACCCTTCGGCCAGCGCCTTGGCAGCCGTCAGCGTCTCAAGCGCATTGCGGGAAAGCGTTCCGTCAGCCTCTGTGTGGGCAAGAAAAAGTACTTTGCTCATTCCGGAATCCCTCCTGCTAGCTGCGGATCCATTCCACGATTTCACGGGCGATGTCCTCGGCCGGAACATCCTTCACCACACGCGTCTCACGACGCTGTTGCGGCAGCTCAACCGAACCGAACGACAGCCCTGAAGCATCCATGTCGGCCGCCTTGGCCTGCTGCAACGCAGGCATGATCAGACGCATGTTCTGCATCCCCACCTGCGGGTTGTTCGGCGGCTCAGGCAATTCGCCCGTAGCCCAGCCCAGCACAGCAGGCGCGCCGTCGCAAACCGCAGTCTGCCACGCGCCGCCCTCCACGCGCTCAAGAATCTCGAGCGAACCGTCGTCGCCCACAGCCAGTTTGTCCACGCCCTGGAACTGCTCGGAAACACCCAGCCGCTCCCCGACCATCTGCATCACCGCGCCCGAACCACGCGAAGCCGACTGCCAGCCGCCGAAAACAAGCATCTTTTCCTTGTCCAGACCCGCAATGCCCTCGATCGCACCCGAAAGCACCCGGGCCACCTCATAGGAATCATCAAAGCCGGAAGCCGGACCGTCCACGCAAACCAGCTCGAAAGGAACCTTCTGCGCCACATTCATCATCACCTGCTGCAACTTGGCCTTCGGCCCCAGCGTCACCAGCCAGACCTTGGACCCTTCATGCTTCTTCGCCAGCTCGGCAGCCTCAAACAAGGCATGCCCGGCCCAGGGATCAAGCACGGCAGGCAGCATCATTTCATTCTTCAGGGCAGGCCCGTCGGCACCCTGAACCGGCTCCAGCGTCTGAAGCGGGTCGGGAACGATGGAACCGCACACCACGATGTGGAATTCGCTCATGGAGTCGCTCTCCTTGCGGTTGTTGATATCCACTTTTTAAAAGCCGGGACAATTCATATTTGCCTCCGGCGGCTTAAGAACCTTTTTAGGAAAAGGTTCTTAAGAATCTCCAAAAACTTCTGGCTTGCCAAGCCGCTTTGCCGCTTTCCGGCAACCTAGGACCGTTGCGGCTTGGCGGTCCCCTGTGGCCGGTGGCTTCGAAACAGGATAGGTAGCCAGCATCGTTGCTGTTCACCATCCCACGACACGGGAAGGCTTGCCTCCGGCGGCTCAAGAACCTTTTTAGGAAAACGTTCTTGAGAATCTCCAAAAACTTCTGGCTTGCCAAGCCGCTTGACGGCCTTCCGACAGCCAGTGCCTCGTCGCGGCTTGGCGTAGCATCACAAATCATCCGGCTTTCCCGCACTCTTCCGCCATCCCTCGCCCTTTGGCATCGGCCGGGGACGGGGGCGTCTGCTTGCAGCGACTCCGTCCCCGGCCGATGCCAAAAGGCAACACAGGGATTCCAAAGGGGGGCCGCCCCTTTGGTCCGCCTGAAGGGCCCGCCGGAGGCCCCTTTAATTCTCGGCGGAGTGCAGCCCTCCTGATCCTGCCTTGAACCGGACGTTCGTCTTTTCCGGGTCTTCGGGATCGGGTTTGCTGCAGTTCCACATGCATGCGCCGCAGTGCACGCATTTCTCGCGATCAAAAAGCGGAACGCCGCCTTCGGGATTCACGGTGATGGCCTGTCCGGAGCAGATTTCAGTGCAGACCTGCTCCCGGCAGGATTCGCAGTAGTAATTTTCAGTGAAGGTGACGTGATCGGCGTAGCCGGGATTCGCGACGACCTTGCCGCCCATGAGCAGCGCGTCCTGATGCGAGATGAGAAGCTGTCCGTCCAGCGGGATCTCGGGCCACCCGGCGCGATCCATGAGCGCGTCGTGCAGGGGCTCGCCCTTGAGCTTGCATTGCTTGCGTATCTGGAGGATCTCGGTGGCCGGGATGACTCCCTTGTAATATTCTTCCACGGTGGGGAAACGCTCCCACGGGCGTTTGGATTTACCGGGGAGGTTGAGCTTGCCTTTTGTCAGGCCGCTGATGCCCATGCCGATGAATCCGAGCACGGTATTCAGGGTGAAGGCGTCGCGAGATTTCGTGGCTTCTTCGGCTTCTTCCTGAAGCCACGAGGTGCGACGGCGACGCACGTAGGCTTCGTCGAGATTGTCTTTGGTGTAAGGACGCCCTTCCTTCATGAGGTCGAGAACCGCTTCGGCGAGCATCTTGCCGGAAGCCCACGCTTCGTCCACGCCGGAGCCGGAAAGAATGTTCGTGGTTCCGGAGCCTTCGCCGATTCTGGCAAAGCCGTCGCCGACGAGATGTGGCTCGCCGCGCAGGCCGTCTTCCTGAAGAGATTTGGCGCCCCAAGACCGCAGGGTGCCGCCTTCAAGATGCTTCCAGAGGTACGGATGCATCATCCAGTGCTGCATGTAGCGATATGCGGTGCGGACCGGATTATCGAACCATGAGGGGACGAAAATTCCCAGTGAAGCGGAGTTGTCGGGGTAGACATAGAGGAATCCGAAGATTTCCGGCTCGGGATATCCGATGGTGTGCAGCACGGTTCCCGGCTTGAGCTGACAGTTTTCGGGCAGATCCACCACGGCTTTCATGCCGACGGCCCATTCGCGGCGGTGTTTGCCTTCGGGCAGGCCGATCTTCTCGTCCAGTTGCTGGCCTACGGCACCGACGGGACCGTCACCGATGACGGTGAGCGCGGCCTGAACGTCCATGCCGGGCATGAAGGTGGCTTCGGGGTTGCCCTGCTTGTCCACGCCCTGATCGCAAAGGCGCACGCCCTTGACCGCGCCGTTTTCCACGAGCGGCTCGGCCACGGGGCTGCCGGGCCAGACTTGCGCCATCCCCGACCCCATGACCTCCGAGCCGACCCATTGCATGAATTGCCCCATGCTCATGACGAATCCGCCGTGCTTTTGCAGGAACGGCGGGATATACGGCAGCTCGAAGGCTTCATCCTTCTTGAATTTGGAAAGCGCAAAGTCTGCCGTCCTGAGCGCGGCTGGGCGGCGACTGGCGCCGATCGGGTCCATGAGATAGGCAACGCGCTCTTCGGTAATGTCGTGGGCCAGGGGAATCCGGGAAAGATCGAGGTCGGGATAGGACTCGCGAATGGCGCGGCCCTTGGTGACGATGCCCGAAACGCCGAAACCGATGTCGTCGGCCCGTTCGTAACAGAGAATCTGCGGCGGCATTCCGGGCATGACCTTGCTTTCGGCCACCGGGGTGCCGTCCTCATTCATCATCGCGCGGGTCATGTGGGTCAGAAACGCGGCGGTGGCGGGACCAAAACCCACACAGACGATGTCCGCTTCCATGACCATCCTCTCCGGCAGGGGCATGTCGCTCATAATGTAGTACTCCTGAAAAACGCCGCCCGGCAGGACCGGGCGGCATGATGTTCTCTAGAGGGGGTAATCCAGCGCTTCGGGAATCATGACCTCGGCAACGGCTCTTCCGGCGCGGTCCTTGGCCATTCTTGCACCCGCCATGCACCCTTCGACCTTGCTGCGCAGCTGCACGAACTCGTTCAGCGGGAGCGGGCAGCACCCCTCGCCGCCGCAGTCTTCGGGAGCCTGTGCAAAGCCGAAACAGAGCTCGGAGCAGATACGGGCGGCCTCACCGGCTGCGCGCACGGCCTGCACGTGGCAGATGTCCTTGTAGAAGGCTACGAGATCATCCAGCCCTTCGGCCAGCGTCGGACTCATGGGGCCCTTGTCCATCAGCTCGACGACGTCCTGAATGAGGTAATAGGGGCCGAGCAGCCAGCCGAGCGCGTCGGCCATGGGGAAAGTCACGCCCTGCCGCTTGCCGTGGTACAGCTTGCGGCCTTCGGCGTCCTTGCTCTTCTGCAGGTGGTCCATGGTCCACTGCCACAGCTCCAGCGCCGCGGCCAGCGAGTAGGCGCCCATGCCGGGACGTTCGCCCCCGATGCGGCGCAGCTGCCCGATCCATGCGGAGACCGTGGCCTGAAACACGTCGCTGGTCATGGTCATGGTCATGTGGCGGCGCTGCACGGCTTCGGGACCTTCGTAGGTGGCCTCGAGCTGGGAGTCGCCCCACTTCTGCATCAGGAAACCGGGGCAATCCTCGGTGATGCCGTAGCCGCCCACGAGGCTGATGGCCTCGCGCATGACCGTGGCGCCGACGCCGGTATTCCAGAGCTTCACGCCGGGATTGAGGATGCCCGCCATGGCTTCCATCCATGCGTACTTCACGAGGGGGTCGCCTTCCAGTTCGGCCAGTCTGGCCGCATCCTGTTCGGCTTCGGGCAGGTGAATCTGCTCCACGTACTCAAGCACGCGGTCCTTCATCTTGCGAAGGGCCATCATCTGCTTGCGCGGGCTGGTCACGCCCTGTTCTTCGAAAATCCGTTCCTTTTCGCGCTCAATGGGGTCGAAGTCATCGGCAAGCCTTGCAGCCGCGAATCCGAGCGATGCTCCGGCCTCGCCGCTGGCCCAGACGTCCACCAGACGCTGCAGGGCGTCCTCGCTCTGCTGGATGCCCTTGTCGAAGCGCGGGGAGCCGGGGTGCGCCGCGTCGCCGCCGCGATAACGGGTGCGATGATAGCGAATGACCGGCTCGACTGCCGAGAGCAGCTTGGCGGTGGTCATAAGCCCAACGGGGATGCGGGTACGGTGGAAGACCGACCCGATGATTTCGGAATGATTGTATTTGGGGACAATCTGCCCGTCCACCACGTCGTAGCCGCCGATGATGCGGCTCGCCGGCACCCTGAGAGAGAGCACCGGATCGCGGGTGGAGGAAAGCTGGTGCACCATCTTGAGGGTGGGCGCGCCGCGGTCGAAGGTTCCCTCGTCCTCTTTTTCGAGGATGATCATACAGGAGCCCTTGATGCGCTCGTCGTCGGATTCGACGGCCGCAGTCACGAAGTCTGCGAAATCCATGTTGGTGATGAACCGGCCGCGTTTCTCCACGTGCAGAATCGGCTCGTCGCCGTCCCACTCCGCAACGCTGACTCTGCCCGCCACAACACCGGTGTCCACGCCAACATAGGGGAGCGGCTCCGTCAGGGCGAAGGCGCCGCGGCGAACCTCCCGGTCCTCGCCGGGCTGAGGCGGGACGCACTGGGACATGTAATGGTCACGCTGTTCGTCGGTGCCCTTCTCATGGATGGGCGCCAGCGCCAGGTTGTTCGCCAGCGAGCAGGTGGCCGCTCCGCCGTCCACCCAGGACAGCTCGAAAGCAACCAGAGAGAGCGCGAGGTTTTTGGGGCCTTCGATGTAGCCGCCCTGATGCGGATCCATGAACAGGGCGGTAAGCCCGGACTGGTCGAACGCAGTGAGCAGCTCGGCTTTCTGGTCGGTCCATTCGTGGGTATTGCGCGCGCCCTCGGCCACGAGCTTTGCGACCACGCTGCGGGCAATGGAGCGGGCTGACTGGACGGTCATCTGCAGATCGTACCGTTCGGCAAAACGCCACATGATCTGGCGCACGTCGTCGCCCGGAAGGGTGCGGAGTGTGTACATGTTCAGCTATCCTGAAATTGGGTGGGTTGTATGAAGAAAGACGGACATGACATTGAATCGGGAAGTTAGGTCATTCCACACCTGTAGTCAAAACCTTTCTGCCGGTTAAACGGCAGTTTAAGGCGCCGCTACCAACGGTTCCGACCATTTTTCGCGCCGATTCGGTTTTGACATGCCCGTCCCCCAGAGGCACTATGTGGAAATCGCATAAGGAATGACCGATGGCTCCCGACAACGTCGAATACACACAACGGATGCGCGCCCTTCTGGCAGCCAAGGAAGACGTCGGAAACGACGACGGCGCCTCCCTTTGCGCCGAGGCGCGCGCCCTGAGCAATCATGCCCGCAGAAAGGACGACGAGAGCGCCGACCTGCTCAAGGGCGAAGCCACGCTGGTGCTGCATCGTGTTCTCCGAGCGCGAAACGGCATGCCCGTGATGGCGCGCAACGTGCTCGAGACCCTGTGCGAGATGGGGCCTTTCGGTCGGATGCTGGCAGGACGCCACGTGCGCTCCGGCTCCGTCTCTTCCACCGAGCTCGCCGGAATGCTCGGCTCCCTTTCCGTTCCGACCCGGCTGGACATCGCGGACGAGATGCTGGCCGAGGGGGTGGAGGAGATGCCCCGCGGGGCACGTGAAACCGCCGACATGCTGGTGGGCAGCATCCGCAAGGACGAGGCGGAGGAGGTCGCCCGCTGGCTGGCCCGCCTCGGCACCCTCGGCAGGACCGTGTCCCACCCGCTCGCCATGTCCGTCGGCAGGATAGCCCTTGGCGCAGCCCAGCCCGCCGCACAGAAGGCGCAGGCCGCTCTGGCCCTCGGCGGATTCGGTGCGGAGCAGCAGATCCAGCAGACCCTGCAGGAGTCCCTGAGCCGCAAGGCACCCGACACGGAACTGCTGGAGGCGGCGGACCGCATCCTGGCCGCCAGCCATCCTTTCCGAAAACAGCTGACGCAGGCGGGAATCAAGGCGGGCGGCGCAGCCAGAAGGATGGCGACGCTCATGTTCGCCACGTCGACGCTGCCCGGAAACGGCAAGGTCCTTGCCCGACTGTACGAAACCGGCCGCAGCGAGACTGCCGCCCGGACCGCCGCCATGCTCCCCCCCGACGAGCTCGGCTCCTTTTTCAAGGCCCTGTCGGGCAAAGTCCGCACCGCGGCCATTTCCGAGATGTTCACGGCCGCGGCTGAAGCCCTGCCCGCCGAACTCATCGCCGCCCTGAAACATGAGTCTGCCCGCAGCCCCAAGCAGACTGCTCCATTTCTTGCCTTCGCGGAAAAAACGCGCGACCGCGCAAAACCATCCACTCGCTCTGCCGGACGCTGCCGCTCTGCTGTCCCGGAGCAGAAGGGACTCTTCGACCGCGTCTTTCGCGAAGGCAGACACCGTAAACTGGAACGCCTGTTCGACGACGGCAAGCTCCGCGACAGCGAGATGTCCATGCAGATTCTCAAGGACCGTGAAGTCTCACGGTACAACGGGAAAGACTGCTCCATACCGGAGTCGACCATCCTTCAGTGCAGCTTCGACCATTGCGCTTTTTCCGACTGGTCCTTCCGTGACGTTCACTTTTCCGGCTGCCACTTCAGTAAATGCACTTTTTTGCGCTGCGACTTCCGTCAGGCCCGGTTCTGCGGCTGTTCATTCAGCAGCTGCACGTTCGAGGACTGCGACCTGAGCGCCACCGGGATGCACCGCACGGCCCTCGCGCACTGCGTTCTCACCGCCTGCAACCTGCAACGCCTGACCGCAACGGCGTTCACGCTCACCTCTAGCCAGATACGGGAAACGAGCTTCCGGTCCGCCCACTTCCGAAAAAGTCGGTTTTCCGCCAACAGCTTCCGGCACAACACCTTTGCACGCGCACTTCTTGCGGACTGCGTTTCGACCGGGAATGAACACTACGGCAGCTCATTCATCAATGCAGGCATTTTCGGCACCTCGTTCACAAACCCGTCATTTCTCGACTGCATCGGGGACGGCCTGACAGTCGAAGACGCGGACACACCCAACTCCTTTATGCTGGAGGCCGCGCTCAACACGGTGAAGTCCAGGATAGGCAGGAGCACCGCGCAAACGCCTCAGGCCGTGCAATGCGCGGAAGGGTGTGCGGTGGCCGCCCGCGCGCTCATCCGGCTGGCACGCCATATTCAGTACACCACGCGCGAAAAGCAGATGCTCGCCAACAACGAGCGGCGACTCGCCAGCGCCTTCCGCAAGATGCTGCCGGACCAGCGGGATTTCCTGAGCGTACTGCCTGAACTGCTCCGCTCCGACATATTCGAGCGGACGGCGGGGAAAATCGCGCCCGCGCCGTTCAAGGTCTGGGGGCACGCCCCGACGCTGGCCTCCGCAACCATGGTGGACAGCACGCTCGGCACTGCGGATTCGGCTCCGGACAAACCGCAGGGCACTATCGCCGCCCTGTATGCCATGGGCAGCATGGGCAGCGTGGCGCAGACCTCGTCCTCGGACCTCGACTGCTGGCTCGTCGTCGAATCCGGCAGCGCATCGCGAGACGCGCTCAAGCGGCTGGAACAGAAGTGCCGCGCGCTGGAGGCGTGGGCATGGGACGAGTTCTCGCTCGAGACGCACTTCTTCATCATGGACGAGAACGATGTGCGTGAAAACCGCTTTGGCCTGAGCGACTCCGAGAGCTCCGGTTCGGCGCAGGCCATCCTGCTCAAAGAGGAGTTCTACCGCACGGCGCTTCGGTTGAGCGGCAAGAATCCGGTCTGGTGGCTCACCGATCCCGGCGCCACTGACACCCGCTACGCGAGCGCGGTTCCCCATGCGCTTGCACACCCTCTGGCCGGAACCCCGCGAATGACCGACATGGGCCACCTGCGGCAGATTCCTCCCGGTGAGTTTTTCGGGGCGGCGCTGTGGCAGATGATCAAGGCCATCCATTCTCCGTTCAAGTCCGTCATGAAGCTGGGGCTGCTCGAACGCTACTCCACGCACTCCGACAGGCTCTCGCTTGCCGATCTCATCAAACAGCGGCTTCACGAAGGGGAAGCAGGTTCGGGAAGGGTGGACCCCTATGCGTCCATGTATCTCGAATTGAAGGAATTGTACGGTGAGCGAGGAGATTCCGCCGCCACCCGGCTCATTACGGAATCGTTTCTGCTCAAGGCGGACCTCACCACCCTGCCCTACTTCCGCAACCTGCCTGCCACGCCCGAGGCGCACAGTCTGGTGGAACTGCTCTTCGGCAACGGGTACGTCGCTCCCGAAGTGGTCACCTGCGACAATGCGCCGTGGACCTTCTCGCAGTCTCTGGAGGCCGGGCACGCGGTGAGTGAATTCATGACAACCGCTTACCGGCGCATCCATGCCATGATCAACCGCACCGGAGACACGGCCTCGCTCATAACGCCGGAGGACCTCACCCGCCTCGGCAGGCGCATCGTGGCGAACTTTTCTCGCAAGCCGAACAAGATTCCCCGCATCCCGTTTATCGACGTGGGCATGGACAAGTTTTCCGTACTGCGCTTCGAGGTGGAGAAACGCAAGGGCGCCGGCCCGCTCTGGAAGGTAAAGGGAGCCCAGTCGCAGGGCAAGACTGCCACGCGCGACATGCAGGAACTGCACGCCGGCTCCAACCCCGCCGCACTCCCCGCATGGCTGGTGGCCAACCGGCTCTTCCGGCCCGGGATGCTCATACAGGCGGACCGAAGCATCGCCCCCGTGGCAACGACAGACCTGCAGCTGCTGCTGTCCCGGATGCACGACTTCTTTCCCTACGAAGAGACGTTCGAAGGTGACCTGGACGAGGGACTCAACCCGGAGCGAGTGGTCCGCGCCTTCCTGACCGTCAACCTCGGCCAGCCGCTCGAACTCAAGTACATCGCCGACCTTTCCGTCGTCTACGCCACCAACTGGGGCGAAATGTACTGCCGCACCTTCGCCGAACCGGCCCCCACGGAGACCGAGTACGCAAGCCACTTCCTTCACAACGCCCTTGAACAGCCCCCGGCTGACGACATAGAGATCGAGGCATTCGCACCGCGCGGCTCACACGCCCCACGCATCAACATCATCTGATCCCCCTCGCGCTTTCCCGCCGAAACGGCACCCCTTTTCAATCGATCTCGCCGGAGAAATATCTTGACTTTCAAACTTCACGAAGGCAATCAATTTTGAAATTCAAACTAAACGGGAGCCGAAATGGAATTCGATACCATGCTTTTCGTCGCCCTTCAGTCCAGTCTGGTTCTCGGACTGATACACGGCGTCAACCCCTGCGGGCACTCCTGGCTTGTGCTCGCACCTTTTGTCACGGGAGACGCCAACGGTTGGCGCGTCACCAAACTGACCACCGCGTTCATTGTGGGGACCGCCGCGGGGTGCATCGCCATCGGCATAGCTCTTGGCTGGCTTTCCACGGGGTTGCCCGAGAGCACTCGACACATTGCCGATCTCATCACGGCCTCGGTTCTGGTAATCCTCGGCGGCATCCTCATCTGGAAACCACACCTGCTGCACAGCCATGACCATGACCACGAGCACGGGCACGGCCACCATCATCACGAACACTCGCATGATGGCCATCATGACCATGCGCACCACGACCATCACGACCACCATGACCACGAGCATCACCACGGATGTTCCTGCAACAAGCCTCTTTCCTCCAGAAAATCAACCGTGTACGGACTGGCCGTGCTTGGCTTCGTGAACATGATCGTGCCCTGCCCCACGGTAGCCATCATGTATTCCTACGCCATCGATTCAGGCAGCGTGCTCAAATCCACGGCCGTATTCGGATCATACGCCATCGGCACCGGCATCGCCCTTGCCGGGGTCATCTACGCCATTTTCAAGGTGACGGAACTTATCAGAACGCTCCAGAAGCCGTGGATCGAGACCATGGTCATGCGCACGGCCGGCGTCATGACCGTTGCCTTCGGCCTGTACTCCTTCTATATGGACGGCGCGGGAGCCATAGCATGACGCACGAACTCAGCCATCTCATAGTCGAATTTTACGAACGCCTTTCCTCGTGGGAGCACGGCGTGGTGCGCGACAAGGGCCTCACCCTGCCCCAGATGCACACGCTGGAAATCCTCGGGGCCAACGGCCCCATGCGTATGAAGGAGCTTGCGGGAAGAATGGGGGTCACCACGGGGACCCTCACGGTGATGATCGATCGCCTCGTGAAGAACGGACAGGTAGAAAGACGACCGCACGATACAGACCGTCGTTCCATCATCGTCGCCCTCACCGAGTCTGGCAGAACACTTTTTGCGGAACACGACGATCTGCACCTGCAACTGACCGAAGAATTGACCGCCGGGCTGACACCCGATGAGTTGGAGGCGTTCGAGGCGACCCTCCGCAAGATGATCAGGGAGTTCTGACCTTTTCAAGACAGCAGACCCGGTTGCGTCCGGCCCGCTTGGCTTCGTAGAGGCTGTCGTCGGCCCGGGAAATCACCTCGTCAGCCGTGATGTCGGATTCTCCCACACAGGAAACTCCGAAGCTCGCCGTCACCCGCAACCCGCTTTCACCGTTCGGCAGGCGCAGGCCCTCGATGGCGCCGCGCAACTTCTCCGCTACCCGCATGGCTCCTTCGTGCCCTGTGCCGGGCAGCAGCAACGCGAACTCCTCGCCTCCGAAACGGCAGACCATGTCTGGCCTGCGCAGGTGATCTTCCAGCAGTTCGGCAATGGAGACCAGTGTCCTGTCCCCCACCTCGTGGCCGTGCCGGTCGTTGACCTGCTTGAAATGGTCGATGTCCAGCATCACGAAGGCGAGTCCGCCCCCGTAGCGCTTGACGCGTTCGAACTCCTTGGAGACTTCCGCCATGAAGACTCGTCGGTTGAGCAGTCCCGTCAGGGGATCCGTGGAGGCCATGACTTCGAGCTTTCCACCGAGCTTGTGCAGTTTGGCCTGTCCACGAATATGCAGTACGCTCAGTATCCCCACCACACCCAGCATGACGAGCGCGGCAAAGCCGAGGAACATCGTGTCTCGCTTCCATGAGTCCATAACCTCCCGCTCGGGAAAACTTGAAAAGACCATGAGCGGAAGCGTCTGCAACCTGCTGTACCCCACTATGCGCAACTGCCCGTCGAAGGGAGAGCGAACCCTGAACGACCCTGAGGAGTGGGAGGTCTCGTAAAGTTCTTTCAACAACGGGTAATGCTTGCCCACAAGCGCAGCATGTCCCGGGATGCGGGTGATGATGTTCCCTTCGCCGGTGGACACGAGCAGCGTCGCGCCTTCCGGGTAGGCCAGATCGCTGTACATGTCGTGCAGGGCGTCGACATTCACGATGGCGACAAAGATGGCGTCGATGGATCCATCCGGCTTGCGCACCGCCCTGCTCACTCCGAAGAACCATTCGCCTTCGTGAACCTTGGAAAGCAGAGGCCTGCCCACGAACAGCCCGCTCCGGGAGGCCCGGTGTCCCAGAATATAATCGCGGTCGCCCACGTAAGGCGGTTCCCCGCTTCCGCTCCAATGCAGAATGTTCCCGTCGGCATCCGCCACGAGCAGGTCCATGAGATACTCATTATCAATACGGTACCGCTGAAGGAGGGAGCTGAACCGATCGTCGTGGAGACCGTGCTCTTCCCCGGCAAAGTCAAGCATGGTTGCAACGCTGACAAGGCCGTTGAGCACCTCGCCGATGCTCATGAGGGTCTTCTCGGTCTGGCCGGCGGCTATGCTGGAGATGAAGCGGAGATTCTGCCGGGCATCCTCTTTGACTGCCCGGTATGAGGTGTAGGCACTGAAAAGAAAGAGCACCAGAACTGAGAGGAACAGGGCGGCGGCAAAGACCCAGGACAGGTACACCTGCCTCTTCCCCTGCCCGCTGAAGCTCTGTTGTTCGCCAATGCCGACCATGCCCCTCTCCCGGTGCTAATAGTCCCTTATTCAAGGAATACAGGAGAAGGGACACAGGTCAAGCAAAGAGTTGACTAGCGGAAACGGTCAGGCGAGAGGTCGACGCGCTTGAGTATTTTCTGGAGCGCGACGCGGCTGAGTCCGCTGATACGCGCAGCCTCGGAGACGTTGCCGCCGGTGGCCTCCAGCAAACGCCGGGTGTAGGATCGCGTAAAATCGTCCACAACAGCCGCCTTGGCTTCCTTGTAGGAGGACAACTCGCCCGGCCCCTCCCCGGAGACGCCGTTTTCCGCCATGCGCACCACCGGCAGGGTCACGCGATCTCCGGCGGCGAACACGGCTAGCCGCCGCACGAAGTTCTGCAGCTCGCGCACATTGCCGGGCCACGGGCGGGCCGAGAGGTATCCCAAGGCCTCGGGACTGGGCTCCTTGGGCTTGGTGCCAAGCTCCGCACAGGTCATTTCAAGAAAGTGATGCACCAGCAGCGGGATGTCTTCGGTCCTCTCGCGCAGGGACGGGACGGTTACGGTGAGCACGTTCAGACGGTAATACAGGTCCTCGCGGAACTCGCCCTGGCGCATGCGCTCTTCAAGGTCGCGGTTGGTGCTGGCGAGAATCCGCACGTTGATGGGAACGTTTCGGCTCGCGCCCACCGGCCGAATCTCCTGCTCCTGAAGGCACCTGAGAAGTTTTGTTTGCAGTCCCATGGGCAGGTCGCCGATTTCGTCCAGCAGCAGGCTTCCGCCTTCGGCATTGACAAAGAGACCTTTTCTGGCTCGGTCCGCTCCGGTAAAGGCTCCCTTGACGTGGCCGAAGAGCTCGCTCTCCAGAAGGTGCTCGGGAATCGCAGGGCAGTTCACCGCCACCATGGGATTCTCGGTTCTTGCGCTCAGGCGATGCACCACGCGGGCCGCAAGCTCCTTGCCGGTTCCAGACTCGCCGAGGATGAGGACCGTGTAGTCGGACTGGGCCACGGCGGCCAACGAATCCTTGAACCTGCGTATGGCCGGGCTGTCCCCGACGATGCAGTCCATCTCGGTGCGGCAGGCCAGCAGGCTCCTGAGGCGTTCGTTTTCGCCCAGAAGCCGACTCCGCTCCAGCGCCTTTTCCGCCACTCGGAACAGGGCCTGCGGTTCCACCGGCTTGGTGAGGAAGTCGTAAGCCCCCTCCTTGAGCGCCCGCACCGCCTGTTCGATGGTTCCGTGCGCCGAGAGCATGACGATGGTTGTTCCGGGCCACTGATCGTTGATGCGGCTTACCAGCTCTATGCCGTCCATTTCGGGCATCTTCAGGTCCGAGATGACCACGTCGAACGGCAGGTCCTCCATGAACTCCAGCGCTTCCGCGCCGGAATGACAGGCCACTATGCGCTCATTCGGGTACCGGCTCTCCAGCAGGCGGGCAATTCCGCTTGCGAAATCCGGCTCGTCGTCCACAACGAGAATGCTTGTCTTGTCTTTAGCCATTCACTGTATCCTGATTGGCGCCTTGCGCCTTGTTGAAACGTATGGTGAACACCGCGCCGCCGTCATTGGCGACCTCGATGCTGCCGCCCATATCCTGCAACAGGCCGTAGACCACGGCCAGCCCGAGTCCGGTGCCCTTGCCCACTTCCTTGGTGGTGAAGAAGGGCTCGAACACGCTGTCCAGCACCTCGGGGGGAATGCCCGGACCGGAGTCGCTGACCTGCAGCGCGGGCCGCCCCAGCTCGTCCCGGAAGACACGGAAGAGGATGCTTCCGTCCTGAACCACGGCATGCAAGGCATTATTGAAGAGGTTTGCCAGTATCTGCCCGAGCGCCTGTCCGTCAACCGAGGCACCCTCGAATTGCGGGTCCACGTCAACGGCGACGTCGATATTGCGGTCCTTGGCCTGTACGCTGAGCACGTTCACGGTGTCCTCCACCGAACGGGCCAGGTCCACTTCCCCGCCTTCCTCGCCCTTGGCGGGGCGAGCGAAGTCAAGCAGATCGCGCAGCACGTTCTGGGCCTGCGTGGCGTGCTTGAGGATGACGTCGGCGTCGCGGCGGTTCTCATCTCCATGCGGGCCGTTCTTCAACAGTTCGCCGTAGCATTTGATAACGCCCAGAGGGTTGTTCATCTCGTGTGCGAGCCCCGCCGCGAAACGCCCCACCGTTGCGAGCTTCTCGCTCTGTCGGACGCGGGCCATCATGCGGCGCTCCGTCGTGACTTCGCGCACATAAACCACGGCACGGGAGTCGTCGGCCACGGGATAGAAGCCCACCACGAACTGACGGTTGTCCACGGACACCTCCTCGGTGGAGATCAGTCCGCGCCGCAGCGCCTCGGACGGGCAGTCGTCGCCCTTTCTCGCATACAGCACCGGCAGAAGTTCGGACACGCCCGCACCGCCGAGTTCCACGGCCAGATCACGGGCGGCGGCGTTGGCCACGACCACGGAACAGGAGCCTTCCAGCAGAAGCAACGGGTCGGCGATGCCTTCAACGATGGACTGAAGCATGTCCTTCTGACGCAAGAGGTTGTCCAGTGCGCCGAGGTTTTCCATGGCGATGCCGAGCTGGGTGCCCAGCGCGCGCATGATGTCGCGGTCCTTGTCCTCGAAAATGATGTCGCGGTCCCACCAAAGGGTGAGCAGCCCTTCCGAAGCCGTGGAGGTGGCCCCCACCGGCACGAAAGCCAGTCGCTTGCCGAGGAACGGCTCTCCTTCCACCAGAACATCCTTCCAGTTGTCCGGGAGCGGCGGGTGCTCCTGCTCCTCGGGCCACGCGTAGCGGTTCTGCGAAGCCAGCATACAGGTGAACTGCGCGCCCCGGGCATCGAAGCGGCGGGCCAGGAGCGGCAGGCAGTAGCGCCACATCTCCTTTCTGGATTGGCTTCGGTTCAGGCCGTCGATGAGCTGCACGAAGAGCGTGACGTCGGCCTTGCGTTCGAAGGCTTCCCGACTGAGTTGCTCCGTACGCATGGCAACGGTCCGCTCCAGATTCGCGGCGTTGTCGCGAAGCTGCTGCTGGACGGAGAGCAGGTGGTCGCCCAGCTCTTCCATGCCGTGCACCATTTCATCGATTTCGTCGGAGTGCTCCATGCGTTCGAGGGCCTGCACTTCATCCTTGCCGCCGAAGCGATCACGGAAAACCTGTGTCAGCCGTTTCAGGTTGGCGGAAACCAGCCTGTTGAAGAAGACCTGCACCACGGCGAAGAACATGATCATGCCCACGCCGTAGATGCCGATATAGCCCACGGTTGCGTCGCGTATCTGGGTGACGGCGTCGTCCACAGGAAAACCCACGAGGTCCACGCCGTCGATGGCGCCTGCCTCGCGTCCGAACCCGCGCTCCCTGCCGTACCGCTCCAGAAGCACCTGCGGCGCCTCTTCGGGCTCGCCATGGCAGTGCAGGCATTTCTTGTAGAAAGTGACGGGACGCGCGGTTATGAAAAATTCATCCTCGCCGATTCTGCGATACCCTTCCCACTCTTGCTGGTCCGGGTTCTGACGGAACCTGTCGAGCAGCTCCAGCTCGAGCCCCCTTGCCTCGTAGTCGGGATTGCGGGCGTTAACGGAGACACGGCGGTACAGGACCTCCGAATCCTCAAGGGTCACCCTGTCCATGACGTTTCTGGATATGAACGAGGAGCTCATGGCCTCAATGACGAATTCATCCTTGGGCAGCACCCCGAACATCTTGGGCCGCAGGTCCTCGCGCACGTAACGCTGGACGGAGTCGGCCTGCGCAAGGGCGAGCTTGGCCCGGTCGCGGACCTCGGAATCGAGCAGCGACTTGAGATGAAAGTACATGCTGGCGGAAAAGAACACGCCCATCACGAGGACAATGGTCCCAAGGCCGAGCAGGAACTTCACCTGCAGTGTCTGGGGCCTCAATACGGTCATCTGCGATACACCTCTGAATGGAAGAATAAGGGTTTCATACTAATGCCGGGATTCATTTGTGGCAAGGGCGGTGAGAAAAAGCCCCGCTTCGCATAGCCGGGGCAACACGTGCAAACAAAAGTATGCAATCACCTCTCGTCGTGTTTTTTTCGAAGTCAGCAAAATCAACATGTTACCAGCATGTGAAAGTTGGTACGCGGCTTGCCTAAGGGGGAGCAACCTTGTTTCAAACCCTAAACCCTCAGGGGAGGAGATTTATGGCAAGCTCTGATGTCGGACGTCCAAGCAACGTCCCCGTATGGATCCTCAGCGGCATCCTGCTGCTGTACGGATTCCTTGTTGCAAGCGGGGCTTTCACCCCGATGCTCAAGGCTCTCAATGTCCACAAATCCGTGGACCTCATGGAAGTGCTCGCATTCACTTTCGGCGGTCTCGGACTTGTAACCGCCATGCTGCGTGCCGGTCGCATGACCAAGCCCCAGACCAACCTGGACACCTTCGTCCTGGAAACCATCCCGGGCATCATGTTCATCGTCGCACTCGCCATGGGCATCCGTTGGTTCGCCGAGCCGATGGTGACGATGATGTCCAGCGCCCTGGTGCCGGTTCTCGGTTTCAAGATCCACAAGGTCCTGAACCTGAACTACGTCGTCCTGGGTATTCTGGTCGGTATCATTATCACCAACAGCTGGGGGATCCCCAAGTTCGCCGCCTCTGGCGTCAAGACCGCACGCTTCGTCCTGAAGATGGGCGTCATCCTGCTGGGTGCCCGTTACTCCTTCGCGGAACTGGCCAAGCTCGGCATGGTCTCCGTCTGGATGATCGGCTTCTTCGTTCTGGGAACCGTCTTCTTCGTGCTGTTCCTCGGCAAGGTCTTCAAGCAGCCCAAGTCCATGACCGGTGTCCTGTCCGCGGGCATGGGCGTCTGCGGCGTCTCCGCGACCGTTGCCTGCGCCCCGGTCGTCAAGGCCCGCTGCTCCGAAATGGCCTACACCATCGGTACCATCCTCGGCTTTGGTATCCTCTGCATGTTCGCCTTCCCGACCATCGGTAAGCTCGTCGGCATGAACGCGACGCAGTTCGGCGCATGGGCCGGTACCGGTATCCTGAACTCCGCTCAGGTCGCCGCCGCATGCCTCGCGTTCAACGCCGTTGACATCAAGACCCTCAAGGTCGGTGAAATCTTCAACATCACCCGCGTGCTGTTCCTGCCCATCATCGTTCTGGTGCTGGCAAGCTGGTTCGGCAAGGCCGCAGGTCAGAAGCTGTCCTTCAAGGAAGTTGTCATCGACAAGTTCCCCATCTTCATCATCGGCTTCCTCCTGCTGTTCTTCATGTCCTCCATCGGACTGTTCTCGCCCCCGGGCCACTACAAGGGCAAGTACCTCGACTTCAGCTACAACCAGCGCACCGAAGTCACCCCTGAAGAGCTCACCGTTCTCCAGAACGCCAAGCTCGAAGGCCTGCTGCCCGAAGAAAAAGCTGCCTACAACGACCTCGTGAAGCAGCATCAGATCGCCGGTAACTTCGAAAACCGCGACAACAAGGACCAGTTCGACGCCACCGCGCGCAAGCGCATGGCAGGCATCGAGTCCATCCTGGCACGCGCCAAGGGCAAGGAACTCACCATCAGCGCCGACGTGAAGTCCGCTCTGAAGCACGCCGTCAAGCAGGTCCACAAGAAGTCCAAGACCGTCGTCACCCTCACTGACGCCATGGTCTGGTTCTTTGCCTACGGCCTCATCGGCCTCGGCATGCAGATCACCCGCAAGTCCCTCGCTCAGGCGGGCGGCTGGCCGCTGGTGATGGGCGCCATTTCCGGCGTGACAAAGGCGACCCTGTCCTTCATTGTCGTCATGTACTTCGTCAAGGACGTCGTCCTTAAGTAAGTGGAGGAGTAATAATGGAAGAAAACGTGAAGCTTGAAAAAGAGAACTGCCCGGTCTCCGACGCGGACCAGCAGGACAACGAAGAACGCGCGCTCTCCGTCTTCGCCTCCGAAAAGAACGAAGACCTGACCGCACTCGTCCTGGTTCTCATTGTGACCTTCTTCGTGCTGCTTTTCACCAAGTGGCTCGTCTAAAATAACCCAACCCCGGGGGGAGTTCCCGAACTCCCCCCGGATACAAACGAGACAAGCATGTTCAAGAAAATCCTTCTCGCCACACACGGAACACCCGGAGCCCGCAAGGCCGAAGCCCTCGCTGCCGACTGGGCCGAACGGACCGGAGCCGAGCTGCTGGTGCTGAGCGTCGCCAACGAGGCATGGAAAGACATGACCTGCGACGACTGGCTCAACACCTCCACCACCCGCAACACCTTCGGCGGATACGTGGAGGGACAGATCAGCGCGGAAGTGGACCGTCTTCATTCACGCATTCGCGAGGACATGCAGGACATTTCCCCCCAGTTCGCCTGCGTGGTGGGCAAGCCTTTCGAGGCCATCGCCGCCGTCGCAGCCGAAACCGAAGCCGATGTCCTCGTCATCGGCGCCAGACAGAAGAAGCAGGCTCCGGGCTTCAAGGACCGGGTGACCGCCAAGGACCTCCACCCGCTGCTGCCCTGCCCGCTCGTCGTCGCCCCGTAAATACTTGGCTCCAAGACCGCGCAGAGATACAGTAAAGAATATGGATACCCCCACCGAAAACATCTGGATGCCCCTGAACCTGCCCTGGAAGCAGGACTTCTGGGAGGAGCTCAACTCCATGAAAACCATGCGGCTCAATCCGCACTGGCACATCACGGAGAGCGAGACAGTCAGAGGCACGGGAGACGGCGCGGCATACGACATCGACGATATTCTTTCGGATCGCCAGTACACGATCCATGTCATGACCGCGTCCGGTCCCGACCACTGGGAAGCCCGCTTTGGCGAAACCGGACTCGTCATCCGCGCCCGCTCGGAAGAGAACGGCGAGAACACCGCCCTCAGCTTCGAAATAGACCAACGTGACGAGGAACCGGTCATCAGCCGCGAGCAGGTCGCAAACCTCATCGAGCACTGGCTCCCCAGCATTCGCGAATACTATCGACTTTTCACCGCCGACACGTGGCGCAACCGCTTTTTCCGCTTCCTCATGAACAAGGTCATGCTCAGCATGAACCCCACGCAGCGCCGCATCTGCGCGTTCATGTTCAAGCTGACCGTTCTTGAAGCGTTGCTGATCATCGTGCTCGGCGTCGGTTTCTACTTTTATGCCAACTAAAGGAGGCACCCTGTGAACGACAACCGCTCCATGCTTTTCTGGCATTTTTTCGTCGGCCTCGGCGCCATAAGCTACCTCTCCATGGGATTCATGCTGCTGTACCAATACGCCGCCGTGACCATGGACCTTCCCGGCCGCTTCCTGACCGTGCTTCACGACGCCAGCGGCGACTGGTGGCTGGACATCCAGTGGTCTCACCCGGTCATGATCGGGTGGGCCGCCTGCGCCTTTATCGCCGCCTGCGGGTACGCCTTCTGGAAACGCAACGACAAGCGCTCCTACCGCGAACCCGAAGTGGAGAGCCAGCCCGGATTCTAGAATAGCGGACTCAGTCCCTTCCGACGACGCACTACGTCAACCTTACGGAATGCCGGCCCCCCATCCCCTGTATTCCGGTTGTGTCGCTCCGAAACGGTAGGGACTTTTTCCATACCCTGTTGAAGCCCCCTCTCAGCCGGTGCGCGGAACGCCCCATTCCGCGCACCGGCACCCCTTTTTCGAATCACTTACGAGCCACCCCCTCAAATTACAGCCTGCGACTTTCTGGCACAAAAGTCCCGGACGCCCTCGCAGGTGCAACGGGTTTCCCCACTCTCCCGCATGGCAAAGCCTCTTTTCAGCTGTCTTGCTGTCTCGCTGTCTCGCTGTCTCGCTGTCTCGCTGTCTCGCTGTCTCGCTGTCTCGCTGTCTCGCAAGCACACCACGCTCTTCGCGGGCGAGTGTCCAGCAACTATTGCTTCCATCCCTCTCGCTAACCACGAAGCACAAAAAAAGGGAGCATCCAGAAGGATGCTCCCCGTATTCGTCAGTTGGTGCGTACCTTAGCGGACGCGACCTTCACGCCAAGCCTGAAGCAGCTCGTCGTACTTGACGGTTTCGCCCTGCGGCTTCTCGTTGTCCAGCTTGGGCTTGGGAGCGCCGGGCTGGTTCAGCCAGTATTCGCGGGACTTCTTGGGATTCAGCTTGGGACCGCACTCGCCGAGGACGTCCGCACGCTCGAGGCGGGCAAGGACCTTGTCCATTGCAGCGGCAAGGTTGTCCATGGCTTCCTGCGGGGTCACTTCACCGGACAGGGTTTCACCGATGTTCTGCCACCAGAGCTGTGCCAGCTTGGGGTAGTCGGGAACGTTGGTGCCGGTCGGGGTCCATGCCACGCGGGCCGGGCTGCGGTAGAACTCGACCAGTCCGCCGAGCTTCGGAGCCATTTTGCCCATTTCCTCGGTCATGAGGTCGGATTCACGGATGGGAGTCAGGCCTTCCATGGTCTTCTTGAGGGAAGTGGTCTTGGCCACGCAGAACTGGGCATAGAGCCAGGCAGCCTTCAGGCGCTTTTCCGGGGTGGACTTCAGGAACGTCCAGGAACCGCAGTCCTGATAGCCGAGCTTCATGCCTTCTTCCCAGTAGGGACCGTGCGGGGACGGAGCCATGCGCCACTTGGGCAGCCCGTTTTCGTCCACGACCGGCGTGCCGGGCTTGGACATGTCCGCGGTGAACGCGGTGTACCAGAACATCTGCTGAGCGATGTGACCCTGTGCGGGGACCGGGCCGGACTCATAGAAGGTCATGCCCAGCGCTTCCGGCGGAGCATACTTCTGCAGCCATTCCATGTATTTGGTCAGAGCGTAGACGGCAGCGGGGCCGTTGGTGGCGCCGCCGCGGGCAACGGATGCGCCTGCGGGACGGCAGTCTTCCACGCGGATTCCCCATTCGTCGACGGGCTTGCCGTTGGGCAGCCCCTTGTCGCCGGCACCGGCCATGGAGAGCCATGCGTCGGTGAAGCGCCAGCCGAGGTCGGGGCTCTTCTTGCCGTAGTCCATGTGACCGTAAACGCGAACACCATCGATTTCCTTCACTTCGTTGGTGAAGAAGTCGGCGATGTCTTCATAAGCGGACCAGTTCACGGGAACGCCCAGCTCGTAGCCGTACTTTTCCTTGAACTTGGAACGCAGTTCGGGGTCCTGGAACCAGTCATAGCGGAACCAGTACAGGTTCGCGAACTGCTGGTCGGGCAGCTGGTAGAGCTTGCCGTCGGGACCGGTGGTGAAGGAGGTACCGATGAAGTCGTCGAGATCCAGAGTCGGCAGGGTGACGTCCTTGCCATCGCCGACCATGAAGTCGGACAGCGGCAGCACGAAGCCGTAACGCATGTGGGTACCGATCAGGTCGGAGTCGTTGATGTAGCCGTCATAGATGTTCTGACCGGACTGCATCTGCGTCTGGATCTTCTCGATCACGTCACCTTCACCCAGTAGGTCGTGGGTGACCTTGATGCCGGTGATTTCGGCGAAGGCCTTGGCCAGCACCTTGGATTCGTACTCGTGAGTCGCGATGGTTTCGGAAACCACCTTGATGTCCATGCCGCGGAACGGTTCGGCAGCCTGAATGAACCATTCCATTTCCTTCATCTGCTCTTCCTTGCTCAGACTGGAAGGCTGGAATTCGGAATCGACCCATTTCTTGGCAGCCGCTTTGTACTGGGCGTCATCGGCCGAGCTCACCGTAGCAGTGAGCATGAAGGCCATCATGACCGCGAAGGTCACGACGATGCGCCAGTGTGATTTGGAAAGACGTGAGACCATAACCTATCCTCCCTGGTTAGAATGTTGCTTGTAACATCCTTAACAACATCCGCTCGACCTCCACAGTAAAGGCCTCACGGATTCAAACCGCAGTTTTTTACCCCTGTCCTACCCCCAACGCATGACCGTGGCAACCCATGCGGCGGCGATACCCACTCCGTACCAGAGCGGCAGATCCGTCAGCCCGAGCCATGCGAGGCAGATGTAGCCGCTGCCGAGCAGACCGATGAAGAGACGGTCTCCCCTTGTGGTGACGATGGGCAGAAAGCCCTTGCGCGCCACAGTGGGGGAAAGCACCTCCCACACGGTCATGCAGCAGAGCATGACCCCTATGAAGACGAAGAACCAGGCCGTAACCGGCGTCCATACCATCCATTGCATAACTGTACCTCCGTCTTCCTTCTACACCCGGCCCAGGGCGAAGCCCTTGGCCATGTAGTTGCGGACGAACCAGATGACGATGGCGCCCGGGATCATGGTCAGCACGCCGGCGGCGGCCAGTCCGCCCCAATCCATGCCGGAAGCCGAGACCGTGCGGGTCATGGTTGCGGCGATGGGCTTGGCATTGACCGCGGTGAGCGTACGCGCCAGCAGCAGTTCCACCCAGCTGAACATGAAGCAGAAAAAGGCGGTGACGCCAATGCCTGAACGAATCAGCGGGATGAAGATGGTGGTGAAGAACCTCGGGAAGCTGTAACCGTCGATGAACGCGGTCTCGTCGATTTCCCTCGGAACGCCGGACATGAAACCTTCCAGAATCCAGACCGCGAGCGGCACGTTGAACAGGCAGTGCGCCAGCGCAACCGCGATGGACGTGTCGAACAGTCCGACGGTCTGGTAGAAGTTGAAGAACGGCAGCAGAAACACCGCCGGGGGGGCCATCTTGTTGGTCAGCAACCAGAAGAACATGTGCTTGTCGCCCAGGAAATTGTAACGGGAGAACCCGTACGCCGCGGGCAGCGCCACCGAAAGGGAGATGATGGTGTTCAGCGCCACGTACTTCATGGAGTTGATATAGCCGGTGTACCACGAGGGATCGGTAAAGATCATGGCGTAGTTCGCCAGCGTGAAGTTCTCGGGCAGCAGATTGAAGACCGAGAGGATTTCGTCCGTCGTCTTGAAGGACATGTTGACGAGCCAGTAGATCGGCAACAGCAGGAAGAACAGATAACAGATGAGAGCAAGCGTGCGTTTTCTTATCCTCATTGCTCCTCTCCTTTACCGAGGTTGATGATCGAGGTGTAGAACACGAAGCAGATCAGCAGCACGATCAGGAAGTAGATCAGTGAGAACGCCGCTGCCGGGCCCACGTCGAACTGCCCCACGGCCATCTTGGTAAGGAACTGGCTGAGGAAGGTGGTCGAGTTGCCCGGTCCGCCGCCGGTGAGGACGAACGGTTCCGTGTAGATCATGAAGCTGTCCATGAAACGAAGCAGCAGCGCGATGAGCAGCACGCCTCGCATCTTGGGAAGCTGAATGTAGCGGAAAACCGCGAACCGCGAGGCTCCGTCGATCTTGGCCGCCTGATAGTAGGCTTCCGGGATCGCCTGAAGTCCGGCATAACACAGCAGGACGATGAGCGGCGTCCAGTGCCAGACGTCCATAATCAGGACTGTCAGCCAGCTGTGAACCGGGTCGGCGGTGTAGTTGTAGGATATGTTCAGCACCTCGTTCAGGGTCACGCCGGCCAGCCCGATGTCCGGACGGCTGAAGACCACCCAGATGGTGCCGACAACGTTCCAGGGAATCAGAAGCGGCAACGCCAGCAGCACCAGACAGGTGGATGCGGCAACGCCCTTTTTCCTCGGCAGCGTGAGCGCCACGGCGATTCCCAACGGAATCTCGATGGCCAGAACACAGAACGAGAAGGTCATCTGTCGGAACAGGGCGTCGTGCAAACGCTCGCTCCGGAGCATTTCCTTATACCACTCGGGGCCGACGAACACGCTCATTCCCGGCCCGAGGATGTCCTGAACCGAGTAGTTCACGACAGTCATGAGCGGGATGATGGCGCTGAACGCGACCACGAGGAACACGGGCAGGATGAGGAACCAGGCCCGGTTGTCAGACCATTTCTGCTGCATGCTTCCTCCCCCTATTTGGCCAGCCGGCCGTCGATGAAGATCTTGATCTTTTCCGGCGGCAGGAACACCTTGCAATCGTCCGCAGGGAGCTCCTGATCCTCGGACACGCGGGCCTTGAAGCTCGCGTCGCCCAGAGACAGGGTGACGATCTTGGCGCTACCCTGATCCTCGACGTTGGTGATCCTGGCATCGAGCCCCTCGGCGTCCTTGCCGCGAATCTCAATGTACATGGGCCGGATGCCGAGCTCCACCTTCGACGAGCCGGAGGCGTCCGCCGCACGGCGCGTGCCAACGCCCGGAACGGGAATCTCCAGTCCGGCCGCCTTGGCGACGCCGTCTGCAACGGTACACTCCACGAAGTTCATGCCCGGGCTGCCGATGAAGTACCCCACGAACGTATGCTCGGGGTGCTCGAAGAGCTCTTCGGGCGTGCCTATCTGCACCAGCTCGCCCTCGTACATGACAACGATCTTGTCGGCGAAGGTCATGGCCTCCACCTGATCGTGCGTCACGTAGATGAGCGTGTGCTCGAAGCGCTTGTGGATTTCCTTGAGTTTGCGGCGAAGCTGCCACTTGAGGTGAGGGTCGATGACGGTGAGCGGTTCGTCAAAGAGAATCGCCGCCACATCGGAGCGGACAAGCCCCCGGCCAAGCGAAATCTTCTGCTTTGCGTCCGCGGAAAGCCCGGCCGCCCGCTTGTTCAGGTCGGCGGAGAGGTCGAGGCTGTCCGCGATCTCCAGCACCCGCTTGTTGACCTGATCCTTGGGAACCTTCCGGTTCTTCAGGGGGAAGGCCAGATTTTCGTACACCGTCATGGTGTCGTAGAGCACCGGAAACTGGAATACCTGAGCGATGTTCCGTTTTTCCGGCGGCAGCTGGGTCACATCCTTGCCGTCATACAGGACCTTTCCGTGCGAGGGCACGAGCAGTCCGGAAATGATGTTGAGCATGGTGGTCTTGCCGCAACCGGACGGCCCGAGCAGGGCGTAGGCCCCGCCGTCGTCCCAGGTGGTGTGAATACGCTTGAGGGCGTAATCATCGGGCACCTTGGGATTGGCCATGTAGCTGTGGGCAAGCTCATCGAGTTCAATGCGCGCCATTGCGCTCCTCCCGAAGTCTAGTCGGCCCGCACCGGGGAAACCAGCAGGTTGCCCGATTCGCCGAAAACATAAAAGTCGTTGGGATCAAGATAGACCGACACCTCGTCGCCCACGCCGTACTGATGCACGCCGACCTCCTGCGCCACCAGCGGCACATTTTCGTAGGTCATGTGAACGAACGTCTCGGATCCGTTGATCTCCGAAAGCCCCACTGTGCCGTCGAAGCGCACGGTCCTGCCTTCCTGCCCCTTGAGGAACAGGCGGTTGGACCGCATGCCGAAGCGGTACTTGCCCGGCTCCAGGTCAGCCAGTCGCCCCTGCTGCGGAATGACCTGCCCGTCGCCGATGCGCACCTTCCCGTCCTCGATAACGGCGGGCACGAAGTTGATCGGCGGGTCGCTGAACACTTCGGCGACCTTGGTGGTGGCCGGGTTCAGGTAGACCTCCGCGGTGGGCCCCGTCTGCAGGATGCGCCCCTCGTGCATGACGATGATATCACCGCCGAGCATGAGCGCCTCCGTGGGTTCGGTCGTGGTATAGACCACGATGGACTCCCGGCGTTCGAAGATCTGCTGCAATTCCTCGCGCAGCTCTTCCCGCAACTTGTAGTCCAGGTTGACCAGCGGCTCGTCGAGCAGCAGCAGCTCCACCCTCTTCACCAACGCGCGTGCGATGGCACAACGCTGCTGCTGACCGCCGGAAAGTTCCGCGGGCAGCCTGTCGAGCAGGTGCTCGATGTGCAGCATCTTCGCGGCCTCCTGCACGCGCCGCTTGATCTCGGCCCGCGCGGTCCCCGCAATCTTCAGCGGCGACGCTATGTTTTTGAAAACAGAGAGGGAGGGATAGTTTATGAACTGTTGATAGACCATGGCCACGCTTCGCTTGCGAACCGACATGCCCGTCACGTCCACGTCGTTCATCACGACGGAGCCGTTGGTTGGTCGATCCAGCCCCGCCATGATGCGGAGCAGCGAGGTCTTCCCGGCCAGCGTCCGCCCCAGCAAAACGTAACGCCTGCCGGGCTCCAGTTCGAGGTTGATGTCTTTTAAATGAATTTCCTGTCCGACATATTTGTCGACGTCCTTAAGAACAAGCCCCATATGCACACTCCAGCATTCAACTTTCGGTTCCGTAAGCTCAAACCGAAGAACCAGCGAAACGTAACACCTGTTTAACACAGTCTCAACAAAAAACACTCTCCAACTCTGAAAATTCACAAGCAAATCGCGATTTGCGAAACCGCAATTCGCCACCGGGAAAAATCCGTGGCGATTCAGCTCTCCATCTGCTAGTTTGGTCCTCCGAAAATGCGGCACCATTGGAGCTGAAACACATGGAAACACAAGTGCTGATCATCGGCGGCGGCGCCACCGGCACCGGGCTGCTCAGGGACCTTGCCCTGCGCGGCGTCCCCTGCCTGCTGATAGAAAAACGCGACCTCAACGCCGGTGCATCCGGCGGCAACCACGGTCTGCTGCACAGCGGCGGCCGATATGTCTCCGGCGACGCCGAGGCGGCCATCGAATGCCGGGAAGAGGGCGAACTCCTCAAGAGGCTCGCTCCGCAATGCATTGAAGAGACCAACGGCCTTTTCGTGGCCGTGGAAGGCGACGACGAGGGGTTCGCCTCGGAATTTCCCTCCCACTGTTCGCGCTGCAACATACCCTGCGAAGAAATCGACCCCGAGGAAGCCAGGCGGGTGGAACCGTATCTTTCCGAAAGGACCGTCGCGGCCTACGAGGTGGAAGACGGAGCCATAGACCCCTTCATGCTCGCGCTGGACAACGTGGCGCACGCCGCGACATTCGGGGCAAGGGTCATGCGCAACACGCGCGTTACCGCCTTCGACACCGACGGCGGACGCATCACGCGAGTGCACGTCTTCGACGAGACCGAAAAGTGCGAGCGCACCATCGAGGCCGAGGTCGTGGTCAACGCTTCCGGCGCCTGGGCCGGTGAGGTCGCTGCCATGGCGGGAGCGCAGGTCGGCGTGGTCTGCTCCAAGGGCACGCTGCTCGTGACGCAGGACCGACTCTCGACCCGCGTCATCAATCGGCTCCGCAAACCTTCGGACGCGGACATTCTCGTCCCGGGCGGAACAGTGTCGATTCTCGGCACCACCAGCGTCAGGGTCGACTCTCCCGACGACGCCGTCCCCACGCGTGAAGAGTGCGTCCGGCAGGTTGAGGACGCCATGCGGATGATGCCGGTGCTGGAGACCACGCGCTACGTCAGGGCCTACGCGGGCATTCGCCCGCTCATCAGCCTCGGCGGCAGTGACGACCGCAACGTGAGCCGCGGCTTCTCGCTCGTGGACCACTCCGACGAAAACATCGACAATTTTATCACCATATCCGGCGGCAAGCTCACCACCTACCGCCTCATGGCCGAAAAGACGGCCGACATGGTCTGCGCCAAGATCGGCGTCTCCAAACCGTGCGTGACCCGCACCGAGCCGCTGCCGTCCTCCGTTTCGGGACGCTGGACCGAACCCGGCCGCGCCCCTCGCGAGTTCGCTACCGGCGACGCCAGAAGCGAGGTCATGCTCTGTGAGTGCGAGCTCATACCGCGGTCGGTCATCGGCGAGGTGGTCCGTGGACTCGGCGACATGCGCGGCAGGTCGGCGCTGAACGCGGTCAACCTGCGCAGCCGCATGGGCAAAGGCCCGTGTCAGGGCGCCTTCTGCGGCCCGAGGGTTACTTCATTTCTCTATGACGAGGCAGTGGTCAGCGGCATGGACGGTCTCGCGGAGCTCAAATCCTTCACCCAGCGCCGCTGGAAAGGCCAGCGCCCCGTCATGTGGGGCCGCACCGCCGAGCAGACCGAGCTTCAGGAAGCGCTGCACTGCGCCCTGTTGGAACTGGAACTCACCGGAGATCAAGAATGATCGACATATCCTGCGATGTGATGGTCATCGGGGCCGGGCATGCCGGAATGGCCGCCGCCCTCTTCGCCGCACAGAAGGGGCTGTCGGTCGCCCAGGCCGGGACCACCGGAGGCATCGACTTCGGCAGCGGCTTCATAGACGTGCTCGGGGTGCATCCGGCAGCGAAACTGCTGGAGCACGACGACCCGTGGGCGGCCATGGACTCCCTGCGCCGAGAGATCCCGGACCACCCGTACGCCCGGCTCAAGACCGACGACATCAAGGAATCGCTGCGCGAATTCATCGCGTTTCTCGACGCTCAGGGGCTGCCCTACGGCGGCGACGGCAAGACAAACCTGCGCCTGCCCACTCCGGCGGGCACGGTAAAGCGCACCTGCCGGGCCCCGCAGACCATGATCCCCGGCGCCGACGCGCTGGGACGCAAGGCCCCCTGCCTCGCCGTGGCCTTCGACGGCCTCAAGGGGTTCAGCGGGCACCAACTCACCGAAACGCTGGGCAGGCACTGGCCCGCCCTCAGATCCGCCACCATCCGGTTTCCGGGGCTGGACGGAGAGCTGTTCCCCGAACACATGGCCCTCGCGCTCGCCGACGCCAAACGGCGCGAAGCGCTTGCCGAGGCTGTCCGCCCGCACCTCGGTGACGCGGGGTTCGTGGCCTTCCCCGCCATGCTGGGCATCCTTGACTGCACGAAGGTGACGACGCACCTTTCGGAACTGCTGGGCGCCACCGTCTTCGAGATCCCCACGCTCCCGCCGCCCATCATGGGAACCCGGCTGCGTGCCGCCTTCGACCACGGGCTCCCCGCCCTCGGGGTGCGCACCCTCAGCCAGAAAACGGTCCGGGGCACGCAGAAGCATCCGTCCGGCGGGTTCACCTTCACCGTCGGCGGCGCGCGGGACGAATACCGGGTGTCCGCCCGTTCAGCCATCCTTGCCACCGGCCGCTACTTCGGCAAAGGGCTCCGGCAGGAGATGCACGGCATCCGCGAGACCGTCTTCGACATCCCCGTAGCGCAGCCGTCCGGTCCCGAGGAATGGTATTCGGAAAAGTTCTTCGATCCCAAAGGACACCCCGCGGACCGCTCGGGCGTCCGTTTCGACTCCAGCTTCCGCCCACTCGGGCCCGACGGACAGGTCTATCATCAGAACCTGCGGGCCGCAGGAGCCATCCTGTGCGGACACGACTGGATACGCGAAAAATGCGGCACCGGGCTCGCGGTGGCCACGGCCTGGAAAGCCGTACAGTCTTTGACCGAGCAGCTAGGGGGAGGCAACTGACATGGACCTGTTCTACGCCGCCCTCCTTCCCGTTCTCGCCCTGGCGGTGCTCGGCCTCGCCTTCCGCGCAGCCCGCGCCATGCGCTCCCGGCTCGACGGCGTGACCGGACTCAAGGAACGGCTTTCCGCCCTTCCCGGCATCGCGGCAACGCTGCTCTCACCCAAGGGCTGGTTCGACATCCTGACGCTGCGCCGCTCCTTCGGCGGCGGTCCGTGGCGCTGGATAACGGCGGCCCTGATACACGCGGGATTCGTGGGGCTGCTGGTTGTTCACGCCTTCGGCCCGTGGACCGCGAACCTTTTCGACCTGTACTACGAGGCCACGCTCGATCCGTTCTATTTTCTGAGAGATGTCTTCGGCTTCATGCTCTGCCTCGGGCTGCTGATGGTCATCTGGCGCAGGCTTTTCATGCCGCGTCTCAGACGCATCACCCGCCCCATGGACTGGGCCCTGCTGATCGTCGTGGCGGGCATCGGGCTTTCCGGCGTGTTCTGGCAGGCTGCGAAGTCCGTCTCTCCCGCAGCGTTCGAGCGCATGACCGACGAATACTTTTACGGCGGGGAAGAAGAACTCGCCGCCCTCAAGGCTGTCTGGACCGTCGATTACGACGTGGTCTTCCCCCGGCGACCCGACACGTCGCCGGAAACGCTGGAGCTGGGCCGCGAACTCAATGCGGACTCCTGCTCCAGCTGTCACGCCCCCGCGTCTTCGGCCTTCATGTCGTCGGCGGTGGCGAAGGCGCTGTCGCCGGCCGCACCGGCGCTGGAACGCGTCGACGCGGCCGCAGCGCTCGGAACGCTTCACGGCTTGTTCATTCTCGCGGGGATACTGCTGCTGCCCATCGGCAAGTTCGCCCACGTGGTGACCACGCCGCTGAACCTGCTCAGACGTCGCGGCAGGAGCGGTTCCGAAGCAGACCGCAAACGCGCTGCCGGCGAGATGGAAGCCGCGCGTCAGGAAGGGCTTGCCGCCTGCACCCACTGCGGGGAGTGCTCCCTGCGGTGCAGCGTGGCCCCGGCCTACGACGTGCTCGGCATCAGGCCGGTGCTCCCTTCGGAGAAACTCGCGGACCTGGGAGCATACGCCTCCGGCCGCCTCACCGGCAAACGACTCGACGACTTCGGCTCCGGCAGCCGCATCTGCTCCCAGTGCGGGCGATGCACCGACGTATGCCCCTCCGGCATCGACCTGCAGGACCTCTGGCTTTCCTCGCTCGAGCGCCTGAAGGAGGAAAAACTGGCCGGACCGCAATACTACATGCCCGGCAAGTCTCCCTCGCAACGCATGACCGCCCTCCGCGGACTGGCCGAATCAAAAGCCGAACGCGCCCGGTCCGAGAAGCTCGTGGCGCGCAAGGAGTCGTATCTCGGATGCGTTCAGTGCACCACGTGCACCAGTGTCTGCACCGTGGTCAACGCAAGCGCCAACCCCGCCCGCGAACTGGATTTCACGCCCCAGCAGGTCATGAACCTGCTGCGCATGGGGCTGGTGGACCACGCGCTGGGCGCGGGAATGACGTGGAACTGCGTCACCTGCTACAAGTGTCAGGAACACTGTCCGCAGGGCGTCCCGGTTGCGGACGTGCTGTTTGAGCTTCGCAACATCGCCAACGCACGGCTCCGAGAAGGAGAGGACTGATGCAATTCGCCTGGTTTCCGGGATGCAAGATATCATACCATCAACCGCAGTACGGCCGGGACGCTCTGGACGTATGCGCTGCGCTCGGGCTGCAGCCCTCCTCCATGGAATTCAACTGCTGCGGCTGGCCGCTCAGGCAGGAGAGCCTCCGCACATCCGCGCTGGCTGCTGCGCGCAACTTTGCCCTTGCCCACGCAGCGGGGCTGGACATCGTCACCCCGTGCAAATGCTGTTACGGCAACCTCAAGGTCATGGCGCACAAGCTTCAGACACTGCCGGAATTGCGCACGACGGTTGATGCACACCTCCAGTCGGAAGGACTTTCCTTCACCGAAATCCCGAGAGTGCTCCACCTGCTCACCGTCATGGACCGAAAACTCGACCGGCTCAGGGAGCTTGCGGGCAACGGCCTCGGCGGCAGCCCGGTGGCGGCCAGCTACGGCTGTCACGCCTTGAGACCCTCCGAAGCCACGGATTTCGACGATCCGCTGGCGCCGACGGTTTTCGAGCGAGTCCTCAGGGCGCTGGGGGCCGACCCTGTCCCGTGGCAGCTGCGCGTTGAGTGTTGCGGACACTTCATGCGCGACCGCAACGACGCCATGGCCGACTCCATCGGGTTGGGCAAGCTGCGGGGCGCGGCAGGAGCGGGAGCCGAAACCGTGGCAACGGCCTGCACCTATTGCCAGATGCAGTTCGAAGGCCTGACCGGCGACGAGGACCTGCCTGCCGCCGAGACGGTGGCTTCGCTGGCGCTCAGGGCTATGGGGCGCAAGGACTGATCGAAATGACGCGGGGTCGCCCGCTGACGGATACGGTACATTCACTTCAGGACGAACCAAGGAGGAACCATGGCACAGTATGTCGGAGCCGTGGACCAGGGGACTACCAGCAGCCGATTCATCATTTTCGACAAGCGCGGCCGCATCGTCGCTCTGGACCAGAAGGAACACGAGCAGATATTTCCCAAGCCGGGCTGGGTCGAACATGACCCCATGGAGATCTGGCGCAACACGCAGGACGTGATAAAGGGCGCCCTCGCCAAAGCCGGGATCAAGGGCACCGACCTCGCCTCCATCGGCATCACCAACCAGCGCGAGACAGTGGTGGTCTGGGACGCCAACACGGGCAAGCCCTACTACAACGCCATCGTCTGGCAGTGCACCCGCACCCATGAAATCTGCAAGGAGCTCATGAAGGACGGCGGTCAGGACCGCTTCCGCGAAAAGACCGGTCTGCCCATCGCGACCTATTTCAGCGGCCCCAAAATCAAGTGGATCATGGACAACGTCCCTGAAGCGAAAAAGGCTCTGGAAGCCGGGACCGCCATGGTCGGCACCATGGAGACGTGGGTCATCTGGTGGCTCACCGGCGGCCCCAAGGGCGGCGCGCACGTCACCGACGTAACCAACGCCAGCCGCACCATGCTCATGGACCTCAAAACCCTGAAATGGGATCAGGAAATCCTCGACCTTCTGGGCATTCCCATGGGCTGCCTGCCGCGCATCGTACCATCTTCCGACGCCGACACATGGGGCCCCACCATGGAGGACGGCCCTCTCAAGGCCCGCGTTCCGGTCTGCGGCGCTCTCGGCGACCAGCAGGCCGCGCTCGTGGGGCAGACCTGCTTCGAGATCGGCGAGGCCAAGAACACCTACGGCACCGGCTGCTTCCTGCTGCTCAACACCGGCCACGAGCCCGTCATTTCCAAGAACGGCCTGATCACCACCGTGGCTTATCAGCGTAGTGACCGCAAGCCCGTCTACTGCCTCGAAGGCTCCATCGCCATCGCCGGCGCGCTGGTACAGTGGCTGCGCGACAACCTAGGCATGATCGACGACGCGCCCGAGGTGGAGGAGCTGGCCTCCCAAGTGGAGGACAGCGGCGGCGTGTACATCGTTCCGGCGTTTCAGGGCCTGTTCGCCCCCTACTGGCGACCCGACGCGCGCGGCGTCATGGTGGGGCTGACCCGATACGCCAACAAACACCATATCGCCCGCGCCGTGCTGGAGGCCAACGCCTACCAGACCAAAGACATCGTCGAAGCCATGAACAAGGACTCCGGCGTGGACCTCAAGGCCCTCAAAGTGGACGGCGGCATGGTGCAGAATGATCTGCTCATGCAGTTTCAGGCCGACGTGCTCGACGTGCCCGTGACCCGGCCCAAGGTGGCGGAGACCACCTGCCTGGGCGCGGCCTACGCTGCGGGCGTTGCGGTCGGATTCTGGGACAGTTTCCACGAGCTGCGCGAGAACTGGGCCGAAGACAAGACCTGGAAGCCCAACATGGACCCCGAAGCCCGGGCCAACGGCTACGCGGGCTGGCAAAAGGCCGTGGAACGAACCTACGGCTGGGAAGAATAACGACCATCAGGGGGGCGGTCCGACAGGACCGCCCCTTTCCCATGACAGCCCGAACATGCCCATACCGAACAATCTGATTCTGGGTCTCGCCGCAGGCTACCACTTCGGCGATCTGGCACCCTTTGTCCTCTCGTGGAAGGAAGCCGCGCCAGCTTCGCGACTTGTGCTTTTTACCAGCCCCACCACACGGCATACGGACCGGCTCCGGGAGCTTGGCGCGGAAGTCATCCCCTTCGAACGCCCCGCAGAGTTCGCGACCATCCCCTACAACGGCTACCGCTACCGGCTTTACCGGGATTATCTGCGCGCCAGCGACCTATCCTTCAAACGAATCCTGCTCACCGATGTCCGGGACGTTCTGTTTCAGACCGACCCCTTTGGCATTGCATGGCCTCATGGCATCAACGCAACGTTTGAAGGAGCCGACATGACCATCGGACAGTGCCCGCACAACAGTCACTGGGTGAAAAGTCACCTCGGCCCGCAGGCGCTGGACTTCCTGCGAGATGAACCCATTTCCTGCTCCGGCACCACAGTCGCCGATCAGGACACCATGTTGGAATACCTCGACGCCATGATCGAACGCTCGGCGGGATTCACCCCCGGAAACAACATGGCGGGATTCGATCAGGCAATTCATAACATATTGATCAGAAAGGATTTCGATTCAAGAACGACTTTTCACGACAACTCCGGGCCGATTCTCACGTTGGGCTATCACCCCGGTGAACCGGAGCGTGACGAGGCTGGGATGGTGCTCAATGCTTCCGGAAAGCCTGCGGCCATCGTGCATCAGTATGATCGAAAGCCGGAGCTGTTCCGGTATGTGCGTCGGCGATTCACGAAATAGCGGTTTCGTGAAAGCGCAGAAAAGCCCCGGTCCGTTGCGGATCGGGGCTTTCGTTTTGATCAGGAATCGTCTTCCATTCCGGTGAGGTCGCCTATCTCGGTGCCTGTTTCCTCGGCCTTGAGCACTCGGCGCATGATCTTTCCGGACCGTGTCTTGGGCAGCTTCCTGCGGAATTCTATGGACTTGAGCACAGCCACCGGACCGAGTTCATTGCGGATGTGCCGCTTGAGGTCCTTGATGAGCTCGTCGTCTTCCTCCGCGCCGGATCGCACCACGACGAATGCCTTGGCGGCCTCGCCCTTGATGGTGTCCGGCACGCCGATGACGGCTGCTTCGGTCACATCGCGATGCGCCCCGAATGCGGCCTCCAGTTCGGCGGAGCCCACACGGTGGCCCGCGATGTTGATCACGTCGTCCGCTCGGCCCTGAATCCAGATGTAGCCGTCCTCATCGCGCCGCGCCACATCCCCCGCAAAGTAGCATCCGGGGACCTTTTCGAAGTATTCGCGGTAGCGGTCCTCGTCGTTCCACAGCCCGGTCATCATGGCGGGCCACGGCTCGCGAATCACCAGCAGGCCGCCCTTGCCCGCCTCCACGGAATTTCCCTCTCGGTCCACGACGTCCGCCTTCACGCCCGGCAAGGGCTTGGTCACCGATCCGGGCTTGAGCAGCGAGATAGGCAGCGGGCTGATCATGAACATGCCGGTCTCAGTCTGCCACCAGGTGTCGATGACAGGACATTCGCTTCGGCCGATGTTCTTGTAGAGCCATGTCCACGCCTCGGGGCTGATGGGCTCGCCCACCGATCCGAGCAGGCGCAGGCTCGACAGGTCGTGCCGCTTGGTGTGCTGCACCCCGAACCGCATGAGCATTCTGATGACCGTGGGCACGGTGTAGAAAATGCTGATGCCGTACTTGGCCACGATGTTCCAGAGCCGATCGGCCTGCGGATAGTTCGGATGCCCCTCGTAGATGACGGTGGTGGTCCCAGCCAGAAGAGGCCCGTAGACAACGGCGCTGTGGCCCGTGACCCAGCCGGGGTCCGCAGTGCACCAGAAGATGTCCGTGGGCTTTACGTCGAAGACGGTGGTCAGGGTGCGATGAACGCCCACCATATAGCCGCCGTGGCAGTGCACGATACCCTTGGGCTTGCCCGTAGTGCCGGAGGTGTACATGAGGAAAAGCGGCTCGTGCGACTCCATGACCTCGGTGGGCGCGGTGTTGCGCTCCTGGCGGACAAGGTCCTCGTACCAGAAGTCACGGCCGTCCACCATGTCCACGCCGACCTTGGTGCGTCGCACCACCACCATGGATTCCACGCAGTCGGCGCAGGCGCCCACGAGAGCCTCGTCCACGGTATCCTTGAGGCGCAGCACCTGCCCGTTGCGATAGAAGCCGTCGGCGGTGATGACCGCCTTGGCCTGCGCGTCGTTGATGCGCTGGCGCAGGGCCTTGGCCGAGAATCCGGCGAAGACAACGGAATGCACCGCGCCGATCTTGGCGGCGGCAAGCATGGCCACCACGGTCTCCGGCAGCGGCGGCATGTAGACCACCACGCGGTCGCCCTTCTGCACGCCGAGGGTGCGCAGGGCGTTGGCGAAGCGGTTCACCTCGCGGTAGAGCTCAAAATAGGTATATTTCCTCGAATCGCCCGGCTCGCCTTCCCAGATGAGCGCCAGCTTGTTCTTGTTGGCGGTCTCGATGTGACGGTCGAGGCAGTTGTAGACGATGTTGCAGCGCGCTCCGGGAAACCAGCGGTAGAACGGCTTTCTGGAATCGTCCAGCACGCGGTCCCAGCGCTTGAACCAGTCGAGCTCGTCCGCCGCCTCTTCCCAGTATCCCAACGGATCGTACTCGGACTGGCGACGCGCGGCCCCCAGCTCCTGCGGATTGACGTTGGCCTCGATCACGAGCTGCGGCAGGGGACGAAAGACGCGCTCTTCCTGCAACAGGCTGTCGAGGGTTTCGAAACGATCCATATTTCCTCCTCGCGCGGCCTCAGGTGGTCCGCGAGTCTGTTTCAACACAACCGGGCCGCCAACACCCGCCCTATTCGGTGAGCGGATGCCCGGACCGGATGAACGGTCAAAGCCCCAGAATCTGCTTGAGTTCGGCTATGCGCCTGCGGCTTATGGGCAGCTCGATGCGTGTGCGCCCGGTGGTCCGCAGCATGAAGTTGCTGCCCGGCATACTGGCTATCTCGGTGACCGTATCCAGATTCACCAGATATTTGCGGTGCACCCGGAAAAAGCCGAACGGTTTCAACCGGTCTTCGAGATGCTTGAGGCGGTAGTTCGTGAGAAGTTTCTGATTGGCGGTGTGCACGTAGGAATAGTCCTCGTACGCCTCGATGAAGATTATCTGCGAATAGGGAATGAGTATGACCCGGCCGTCCTGATTGACCGCCAGCTTCTCCAGTTCCGGCCCGCGACTCTGGGACTCGTCCCATGCCTGCCTGAGCGCGGCGAGAAAATGGTCCTGCTCGTCCTCACCGAGAGGGAGCTGAACCGTGGCCTCGTCAGCGGCGTTGCCGTCATCCGGGGAGTCCTCCCAGTGCTCCGGCTCCGGCACTTCCCGGTACTTGGTCTTGAAATCGGACAGCCGGTCGATGGTCCGGGCGAGGCGTCCGCTGGCTGGGGGCCAGAGCAGATAATCCGTGGCCCCGAGCTCGAAGGCGGCGTAGGCCTGCTGCTCGGATTCGGAAATGAAAATAAGGGCGGGCCGGTTCTTACGCCCGGCCAGCATCTGCGCCAGTTCGATGCCGTCGGCCCTGCCGGGCAGGTCGGTACCGAGAAAGAACGCTCCGTAAGGAATGGCATCCAGCAGCTCAAGCGCCTCGAACGCCTCGACTGCCTCTCCCACCACTTGCAGGAAAGACACCTCGGCCAACTGCGACCGAAGTTCGGCCCGCACCTGCGCGTCTGGATGAATCAGCAGAGTCTTCAGCTTTGGCATGACCGCAACACCGGAGCTTCATTCACTATTCGAAACCCCGCCTCCCACTGTATCCCTACCGGGATTTGCCTCTGTTCGCAAGCATCCGGCCCGCCAGAGGATCACGGCTTCTTCAAATGCCTTTCTCTTCCTCCTTCCGTACAGGCTTGACTTTCTGTGCACACGCATATAAATGATTAAATCAAGATATCTCAATATAAACATTTAAGCATACACTTTCGGAGGAGCCATGCTTATTCACGAAGCCTGCCGGAACTCGTGCCGCACCGACGGCCCGTTCATTTCACTGGAATTTTTTCCCCCGCGCAGGCCGGAACTCATGCCGAAGCTGCTGGAGTCCGCCGAGAAGCTCAAAACCCTCCAGCCGCTCTTTGCGGCAGTCACCTGCGGTGCCGGAGGCGGCGGCGCCACCGGAACCCTCGAAACCGCCGCGAAGCTCTCCGACATCCTCGGCTTCACGGTCATGCCGCATCTCACCTGCGTGCACCATACTCCCGAATCCGCGCGTGAGGCCGTGCGGGCGCTCAAGGGCATGGGCATCCGCAACGCCCTCGCGGTTCGCGGCGATCTTCCCGAAGGGATGGACGCCGCTCCAGAGGAGCTCCGACACGCCACCGACCTCGTTACAATCATACGACAGGAAGCCCCGGAAATGGCCGTGGGCGTTGCAGCGTATCCGGACATTCATCCGGAATCCGAGACTGCGCAGCACGACGTCGAGATGCTTAAATTCAAGCTCGACAACGCCGAGTTCGGCGTGACCCAACTCTTTTTCGACAACCGGCGCTACTTCGATCTCGTGGAACGGCTGGAAGGCATGGGCTGCGCCAAACCGATCATTCCCGGCGTACTCCCCATCCGCTCGCTCGGGCAGATCCGGCGGCTCATGACGCTTTGCAGCACCCCCATTCCCGGAGACCTGCTCTCGTCCATCGAGAAGGCCCACGAACAGGGTGGCGACGAGGCCGTCCGTGAACTCGGACTGAACCACGCCGCGCGGCAGCTTCGAGACCTCGCGGCAAACGGCGCGCCGGGAATCCACCTCTACCCGTTCAATCAGGCCGAGCTGTGCCTCGAACTGGCACAGCGGGCCGGACTTTTGTCCCAATCCCCGTAAGGTGTTGCCCGCGCGGTCCGGAGAAGCTATCGTTGCCGAATGAAGAAATCACGCCGCATAGCGGTCATGTCCGACATTCACGGCAATCTGGAGGCCTTCCGGACCGTGCTGGGCGACATCGACAGCCTCGGGATTGAACACATCGTCAATCTCGGAGACATCGTGGGCTACGGCCCCGACCCACAGGCCTGCGCCGACCTCGTGCGCGAACGCAACATCGAAACGGTCATGGGCAACCACGAGCAGGGGCTGATAAACCAGATGTACCTGTCGAGATTCAACCCAATCGCCCGCGACATGCTGCTCAAGACCCGCGCACTGCTCGACGATGAGACCGTGCAGTGGCTCATCACACGGCCCAAGAGCCTCAGCTTCGACGACATGCGTTTCGTACACGGCACCCCCCCCGATCTGGTGGGCGACTACCTATGGAAATACAAGGACCGCTACGGCGACTTGCGGCACGCCTTTCCCGAGCGCGTGTGCTTCGTGGGTCATACCCATGAATTGCGGCACATCGCCCTCGGCAAAGAAAGGGCTTGCTGCCGCAAGCTCTGCGCCGGAACCGTGACCCTCTCGGCCGACGCGCGGCACATTGTCAACGCTGGAGCCGTGGGACAGCCTCGCGGCAACGGCCCGGACGCGAAGTATGTCATCTACGACCCAGCCTCCGGCGAGCTTGAAACCAGATTTCTGCCCTACGACACGGAAACCACGGCCGGGAAAATCCGCCGGGCAGGATTCCACCCCGCGCTCGCCGAACGGGTTCTCAGGGGTTGCTAGACCGCACTTGACCGCCCGGAGAAAATTCCACATCCTCCGCGGATGAAACACAGTGCATGCACCTTCGACTGTCCGGACAGCTGCTCGTGGCTGGTGGACGCTGACGCGCAAAAGATTCGCGGCAATCCCGAGCATCCCTTCACCAGCGGCTTTGCCTGTCCCAAAGGACAGCGCATATTCCGGCGCATAGAGGCCGAAGATCGCATCACCACTCCGCTGTTGCGCCGCGGCAGCCATTTCGAGCCCGTGGGCTGGAATGAAGCGCTCGCGCTGTGCGCGGAAAAACTGAACGCGATTCAGGATAATCCGAAAAAGGCGCTGCATCTGCGCGGGTTCGGATACCGCGGCGTACTCGGCATGGCCAGCGTCGCCTTCTTCAACGCATTCGGCGCGACCCGCACCCACGGCTCTCTCTGCGACGACACCGGCATCGCCGCCTGCGAAGCGGACTTCGGAGTGCTTGCCCACAACGACCCGTCCGACATCCCCAACGCCCGCCGCATCGTGAACTGGGGCAAGGACTTCAATCGCAGCTCCATCCATACCGCGGCACTCGTGAAGCAGGCTCGAAAAAACGGCGCTTCGGTCCTGACGGTTTCCATCGGCGGCGACGAGACAGCCTCTCTCTCCGATACCGTCATCCGCATCCGCCCCGGCACGGATCGTTTTCTGGCCGCCGCCGTTCTGGCCCTGCTGCTTCGCGAAGACCGGGTCAGTGAAGCCATGCTCGCCCGGTGCGCCAACGGAGCCGAGTTTACGCGTCTGGTCAGGGAGCAGGACATCACCACGCTCTGCCGGGCCTGCGACGTTTCCCCAGACGCGGTGCGCACGCTGGCGGAATGGTATGCCGACGAGGCTCCCCTGACCTCCATCATCGGCTGGGGGCTGCAGCGGCACCTGCACGGGGGCGAGGCCGTGCGGTTCATCAACGCGCTGTCAGTGCTCTCCGGACATATCGCCTCACGGGGCAACGGCGTCTACTACAACATCTCCTCCAACAGGAACTTCACCAAATGGAAGGCCGACGGCCCCCATGACGGCCCGACGCGGAGCTTTCTCGTGCCGCAACTGGCTCGTGAACTGGAAAATGCCGAGCCTGCCGTGGATTTCTGCTGGATAGACGGTTTCAACCCCGCCAATCAGGTGCCGGACGCCGTGGCAGCAGCCCGCGCCATTAAACGCATCCCCTTTACCGTATGCGTGGAGGCGTTCATGACCGACACCGCCATGCGAGCGGACCTGATCCTGCCGCCCGCGCTGACCATGGAGCGCGAGGATATCCTCGGCTCCGCCCTGCACAACTATGTGAACCACTCCGCCAAGGTGGTGGAACCGCGCGACGAGGCCCGGTCCGACTTCGAAGTCCTGCGCGAACTGGGCTCAAGGTTGACCACCCCAATCACATTCCCCGATGCGGAAACATGCCTTCGCAGCTCGCTCCAAGGCTCCGGCATCGACCTTGATGAGTTGCGCAAAACAGGATTCGCACGGAGCAACTGGCCGCAGATTGCCTTTGAGGATCTCCGTTTCGGCCACGAAGACGGCCTGTACCGGTTGCCGGAGGCGCTCTCCGATGCACGCGGACGCGACGCGAACTATCCGCTGACGCTCATGACGCTGGTACGCCGCGAGGCCATCCACTCACAGATTCCGGAAGAAGACCAGACGGAACTCCTGACCGCACGAATCTCGCCCGAGAACCCGTTGCGCAAGGGGCTGAACACGGACGACCCCGCCCTGCTGGAAACAGCGGCCGGGAGCATGCGTGTGATGGTGAAGGTGGAGGAGGGCATCCACCCCGAGGCCGTCATCGTGCGCCGGGGCGGCTGGATGCGTCACGGCAGGAATCCCAACGCCGTCATTGCGGATCATGTCACGGACATGGGCGGCGGCGCAGCCTATTACAGCCAGCGCTGCACATTGAAGAACGGGTAGATTCAGTTTCGGGAGGGAGCGTCCGCAGCGTCTTCGCAAAAGTTCCAGTGCCCTTCTCTCGTGGGCTTGCGGACCGCCTTGTCGAGCATCTCGCGGAAGCGGTATCGCGGCACTTCCCGCGCGCCGAAGCGGAGCAGGTGGTCCGTGGTCTGCTGACAGTCCACGAAGTCGAATCCCCACCGCTCCAGCTGACGAACCAGCGTCACAAAGGCGGCCTTGGACGCATCCGGGCAACGGAAGAACATGGACTCTCCGAAAAAGGCCGAGCCGATGGAGATGCCATAGAGTCCTCCGACCAATTCATCGCCGCACCACGCCTCCACGGAGTGCGCATAACCCAGATCATGCAGGAGGGTGTAGGCCTCGACCATCTCCGGAACCAGCCAGGTCCCTTCCTGATCGGGCCTCGGCGTCTCCGCGCAGGCGGCTATGACCGAGCGGAAGTCGCGGTCGAGAGTGAAGGTGTAGCAGCCGCGATTCAGGGTTCGACGAAGGCTTTTAGGGACATGAAGCTCGGAGGGGATGAGTATCAGGCGTGGACTGGTGGACCACCACAGGATAGGCGAATCCTCGGCGTACCAGGGAAAAATGCCGTTGGCGTAGGCGGTGAGCAGACGCGTCACAGACAGGTCGCCGCCCACGGCGAGCAACCCGTCCGGCTCCGCTTCGTCCGGGTCGGGAAACACTGGATCCTCGAACAGCCGGTAGATCGCCAAAGTCAGCCTCCGACGGTCAGCGAGTGCGCATCCGGCTCTGGCAGCGGCGTCTTCCTGCCATTTTCATCCAGACGCACGAACACGACCTTGGTTTCGAAGATGAACTTTTCCTCCGTACCGCCGGGCTCGTCGCCGTAGACGCGAACCCGGTAGGTCACGGAAGTGGTCCCCTGCTTTTCACGCTCCACGTTGAAGCGGACGATGGCACCGCAAGATATGCGCGCGCGAAACTGCACCTCGTCCATGGCCACGGTGACCATGGTGCACCCCCGGTAGTCGAGGGAGCAGAACAGCCACGCGAACTCGTCCACCCATTTGAGGACGATGCCCCCGAAGAGATACCCGTGATGATTCAGGTGCTCCGGGCGCACCACCCTGTAATTGTCAACCATGTCCGCCCTAGTAGCTGAACGTGAATTCGTCGTTGACGAAATCGACCTGCACGATGCCGCCCTTCATGAGTTTGCCGAAGAGCAGTTCGTCCGCCAGCGGGTCCTTGATTTCGCGCTGAATGGTGCGACCCATGGGACGCGCGCCGAAAGCCGGGTCATGCCCGAGCTTCGCCAGCTGCGTCCGCGCCGCAGGGGCCAGTTCCACGGTAACTCGCCGCTCGGCCAGCTGACCGTTCAGTTCGTCGATGAACTTGTCCACGATGCGCTCCATGACCCAGTTTTCCAGCGAATCGAACTGCACGATGGAGTCGAGACGGTTGCGGAACTCGGGAGTGAAGAGCTTCTCCACGGCCTTGAGCGCGCCGGACTTGCGGTCGTCGTCCTCGTTGCGGGTAAAACCGATGGCGCCCTTGGACATTTCCCGCGCGCCCGCATTGGAGGTCATGAGCAGGATCACATGCCGGAAGTCCGCCTTGCGGCCGTTGTTGTCCGTCAGCGTGGCGTAGTCCATGACCTGCAACAGGATGTTGAACACGTCCGGGTGCGCCTTTTCGATCTCGTCGAAGAGCACCACGCAGTGCGGCTGCTTGCGGATTCCCTCGGTGAGCAGGCCACCCTGATCGAAGCCAACGTAGCCCGGAGGCGCGCCAATGAGCCGCGCCACGGCGTGCTTTTCCATATACTCGGACATGTCGAAGCGCAGGAAGCCGACGTCGAGCTTGTCCGCCAGCTGGCGGGCCAATTCGGTCTTGCCCACGCCGGTGGGACCGGTGAGCAGGAAGCTGCCCACGGGCCGTCCCGGCTGCTTCATGCCCGCGCGGGCTCGCTTTATGGACTTGGAAAGCTGGTCCACGGCGTTGTCCTGCCCGAAGACCACGCCCTTGAGTTCGCTCTCGAGGTTCTTCAGGCGCGTGCGGTCGTCGCCGCTGAGACGGCGGGCCGGGATGCGGGCCATGCGCGCGATGATCTTCTCGATGTCCGAGATGGTGATCTTGTCGCCCTTGCGCCTCGTGCGGCCCAGCTTGTAGAGCGCGCCCGCCTCGTCCATCACGTCGATGGCCTTGTCGGGCAGATGGCGCTCCGTCAGGTGACGCGAGGAGAGCTCGGCCGTGGCCTTGAGCACCGGCAGGGTGTAGGTCACGCCGTGGTACTCTTCATAGCGGGGCTTGAGCCCCTTGAGGATGTCCACGGTCTCGTCAACCGACGGCTCCGGCAGCTCGATCTTCTGGAACCGGCGCGACAGGGCGCGGTCCTTCTCGAAATGATTCTTGTATTCCTCGTAGGTGGTGGAGCCGATGCAACGGATTTCGCCAGACGCGAGGAACGGCTTGAGGATGTTGGAGGCATCCATGCTGCCGCCGCTCACGGAACCGGCGCCCACGATGGTGTGAATCTCGTCCACGAACAGGATGGCGTCCTTGCGCGGCTTCAGCTCTGCCAGCACGGCCTTGAGCCGCTTCTCGAAATCGCCGCGATACTTGGTGCCCGCCAGCAGCGCACCCATATCCAGCGCCCAGACCTCTGCGCCGAGGAATTCCTTGGGGACGTTGCCTTCGACGATGTGCAGGGCCAGTCCTTCGGCCATGGCGGTCTTTCCCACGCCGGGGTCACCCACGTAGATGGGGTTGTTCTTGCGACGGCGGGAGAGCACCTGAACCGTACGCTCAAGCTCGGCCTGTCTGCCTATGAGCGGGTCTATGAGGCCCTGCGCGGCGCGTTCGGAAAGATTGGTCGCGAACTCCTCCAGCGCGCCCTTCTTTTCATCACCCTTTGGCTCGGCCTCTTCGGCGGGGTCCCCCACGCGCTCGGGGAACCACGGACGGGGGTCCTCGTCGACGCCGTGCGAGATGTAATCCAGCACTTCGAGGCGAGAAACGTCGTGCGTCCTCAGGAAGTAGACCGCGTAGGAGTCCTCCTCGTCAAACATGGCCGCAAGCACGTCGCCCACGTCCACCACGTCGCGTCCGGCAGCCTTCTTCTGCCACACGGCGCGCTGGAGCACGCGGCGCACGCCGAGCGTCTGCACGACCTCGGTCTCCACCTCCACGGGCAGGGACTCCATATTCTGGTCGAAGAACACCCCGAGCTGCTCACGCAGTTCGGTGACGTCCGCACCGCAGGACGTGAGTATTTCCACGCCCGATTCCTCGTTGGCGATGGCGAACAAAAGATGTTCCAGGGTGAGGAACTCGTGATTCCTCTCCTTGACTTCGTTGACCGCGCCCGTCAGGGCGCTCTCTAAGGCCTTACTCAGCATGGTCATAGCCGTTATTCCTTCTCCATGGTGCATTTGAGCGGGAATCCCGCACCACGGGCGAGCCGGTGAACCATGTCCACCTTGGTCTCGGCCACTTCCGCCGTGTACAAGCCGCAGACACCCACTCCTTCGTGGTGGACCGCCAGCATGATGCGTGTGGCCTCGGCCTCGCTTTTGTGGAACACCTTCGTCAGAATTTCCACAACGAAATCCATGGTGGTGTAATCATCATTGTGCAGGAGCACCTTGTACCGGGACGGCTCCTTCACCTCGTGCCGTTCGAGCACTTCCGACTCGAATCCGTCCCCGGTGTACTTTCTGCCCATTGTAAACGCTCCGTATCAAACTTTTTCAGCTTCAATATAAATACGCCCGCGCCGCATGTCGAGGGGCATCTGCTCAAGTTTCCGTTTCTTCCAGAAGACGCGCCCGCTCGTCCTCGTCAAAGACGAAGCTCTCCTGTAGCGGCAGACCTTTTTGCTCAATCATTTCCAGATTGAGGGCGTGATACGTCAGCAGGCAGGCCTCACAGACATCAAGCCCGATCCGCTTCGCGCAGGCTTCGATGCCTTCCTCATCCCCTTCAACTTCGGCAAAGTTGCCGAAAGGCAGGGTGTCGAGACAGACCGCACAGCCACCCAAACGCCACTTCTCCCGGACCTTCTCGTAGGCAAAGGCGACACGGTATCCGAGAGCCTCCAGACAGTCACGCATGGCCTCGAAGTCGCCCACCGGCGTCTCGTGTTCTTCAAACACCTTCACGACATCCGACTCCCCCTTTCCCGGAGGGACCTTGACGGTCAGCACCGCGCTGTCTCCCTTGCGGCGCAGCCGGAGCAGCTTGCCTGCGGCCTTCAGATCGCGCCCGGGGGTATCGAAGACGATATTGGATTCAAACCACCTGCCGATCCGCAGGGCTCCTTCCGCCTGAAGGCGATCCCGCACGGCGCCGTGGTCCGCTTCCCTGTATTTGAGTTCCTTTTCGAGTGCCACTTTGCTTTCTCCCGGGCCGGTGCTACAAACCGCTCATGATGAAGAAGATACTTCTCATTGCAGCGGGTGGCGCCGCCGGCTCCATTTGCAGATATTACGCTGCGGGGCTGGCCCAGCGTCTGGCCGGGACCGGTTTCCCCGCAGGGACCTTTGCCGTGAACATGGTCGGCTGCCTGCTCTTCGGCGCGGTCTGGGGGTTCTTCGAAAGCCGCATCGGCCTCGGCGGGGACCTGCGCCTGCTTGTGCTTACCGGTTTTCTGGGCGCATTCACCACGTTTTCGACGTTCATGTTCGAGTCGGCACAGCTGGCAAAGGCCAGCCAGATCGCCATGGCCGCGCTGAACATCGGGGGACAGGCGGCCGTGGGGCTGCTGCTCGTCTTCGGCGGCATGGCCCTTGGCAGACTGTTGTAGAGAAATACGGACCGCCCTTCAAGCGGGCCGCAGCAGACGGAGGTAGACATGCATCTTCCGGCTCAGGCGGAACGGCTCAGGATTTTCATAGGAGAAGCGGACCGCCATGGCGGCAGGCTGCTTTCCGAGGTGATAGTGGAAGAGGCCCGCAAGGCCGGACTGGCCGGGGCCACGGTACTTCGCGGCATCATGGGATACGGAGCCAACAGCCGGGTGCGCTCCTCGAAGATACTGCGGCTCTCGGAAGACCTGCCGCTTGTCATCGAGATAGTGGATACACCCGAAAAGATCGACAGCTTCCTCGAAACGCTCGACCGCATGGTGACTGAAGGCCTGGTGACCCGGGAGCCGGTCGAGGTGATGTTCTACCGGCACTCGGCCGACTAGCGGCACATGCTGACGACCTCGGCCGCGATGCGACCGAGCGGCAACACCTTGTGCACCCCACCGGTCTTGATGGCTTCCTGAGGCATGCCGAAGACCACGCAAGTGGCTTCGTCCTGGGCGATGGTGTAGGCGCCGGTGTCGAAGAGTTCACGCATTCCCTTGGCGCCGTCATCCCCCATGCCGGTCATGATGGCGGCGACGACGTTCTTGCCTCCGTACCGGGCTCCGGAACGGAACAACACGTCCACCGAAGGTCTGTGGCGGGAAACAAGCGGCCCGTCCTTGATCTCCACGTAATACTTGGCCCCGCTCCGCTTGAGCAGCATGTGCTTGTTGCCCGGCGCGATGAGCGCCTGCCCACGCTGCATGGGCGAACCGTCCACGGCTTCCTTGACGCTGATGTCGCAGATACCGTCGAGCCGTTGCGCAAAAGCAGCGGTGAAATGCTCCGGCATGTGCTGGACGATGGCCACGGGCGGGCAGTTGGCAGGCAGGGCCTCCAGAAACACGCGAAGCGCTTCGGTTCCGCCGGTGGATGCGCCGATCAGGGCGATCTTTTCGGTTTTCTGAACCGGAGAGCTCCCCCGCGACGCGGGGATCACGGCATCCGCATCCAGTTTGGGCTGCGGCTTGAGCGGCTGTACCGGCGGACGCGCCTTGCGGCGGCGGGTCATGGCGGCGGCCTTCACCGCATCAACGAAACGGATTCGCGATTCCTCAAGAAACTTCTTGGTGCCGACCTTGGGCTTGGAAATGATTTCCACCGCGCCGTACTCAAGAGCCTTGAGCGCGTTTTCGCCCCCCTCTGCCGCCATTGAAGAGCAGATCACCACCGGGATGGGGTGCTGCTTCATGATCTTGCGCAGGAAGGTCAGCCCGTCCATGCGGGGCATCTCGATGTCCAGCGTTATGACGTCCGGAACTTCCCTGCGGATCTTTTCCGCAGCGGCAAAGGGATCGACAGCGGTCCCCATGACCTCGATGGCCGGGTCCGATTCGAGAATACTCTGAAGTGTCTGGCGGACAACCGCTGAGTCGTCGACGATGAGAACGCGAATCTTCTTGTTCATATGCCTGTCACCGTATGGCGGTAGGTGGTTTAGTTGAGGCTGGACTCCGCCACTATCCGGCGCACCAGCCTCGGGATGTCGAGTATGAGAGCAATGGAGCCGTCTCCCTTGATGGTGGCTCCCGAAATGCCTTCCACGTCCTTGTACACCCGGCTGAGACTCTTGATGACCGTCTGATGCTCGCCGATAACCGTATCGACCACTATGCCGATGCGGCTGCCCTCGACGCCAGTGATGACGATCTGCTCGATGGGCGGACTTTCGCCCTCGACTTCGAAGAACTCCCTGAGGTGCACGTAGGGGACGATCTCGCCCCGCAGATACATGATGCGCTGACCTGACTCGTCCTCGTTGCGATCCACGTTGGACAGCTCCACGCATTCCTCCACGAGGGAGAGCGGGATGACGTAGTATTCGTTCTCCACGCGCACCTGCAATCCGTCGATGATGGCCAGCGTCAGCGGCAGGCGCACCGTGATGGTGGTGCCCTTGTCCGGGGCGCTGTCTATGTCGATGGTGCCACGCAGGCTGTCTATGGCCCGCTTGACGACGTCCATGCCCACGCCGCGACCGGAGACGTTGGTCACCTTTTCGGCGGTGGAGAAGCCAGCCTCGAAGATGAGCTTGAAAATCTCCTTGCGGCTCAGGTCGGCATCGGGGGTGATCAGTTCGCGCTCAATGGCCTTGGCCTTGATGGACTCGGGGTCCATGCCCTTGCCGTCATCCGTGATGCGGATCAGCACCTCGCCGCCCGAATGTTCCGCGGAGAGCAGGATCATGCCGCCTCTGGGCTTGCCTTTGCCCTCGCGCTCTTCGGGCTGTTCTATGCCGTGGTCTATGCTGTTTCGCAGCAGATGCACGAGGGGGTCGTTCAACCGCTCGATGACCGTCTTGTCCAGCTCGGTCTCCGCGCCGTTGGTGGAAAGAGTGATTTCCTTGCCGAGGTCGGCGGAGAGGTCGCGAACCAGCCTGCGGAACTTGCTGAAGGTGGTGCCGATGGGGAGCATCCTGATACCCAGGGTGGAATCCCTCAGCTCGTCGGAAAGCCGCTCCAGCTCCTCGGAAAGCGCCGTAAGGGTCGGATCGGAGCGCTCACTGACCATCTGGGATATCTGGGCCTGAACGATGACCAGCTCACCCACCAGATCCACGAGATAGTCCAGCTTCTCGGCCGCCACCCGAATGCTGGAAACGGCCTCCTGCCGTTGCTTGGTGGCTACCGTCTCGCGGCTCTTCTTCTGGTCCTTGACCGCATTGTCAACGTCCTCGGCCTTTACCACGCCCTTGCGGACAAGGATTTCGCCGAGGCGATCACTCTCCTCACGCTCCTCCTCTTCCATGGCGGAAGACTTGGGGGGCTCGGCAGCCGCGGAAGGCTCTGCCGCAGGCGCCTCTGGCGCTTCCGGCTCGTCAGCGGCCGAAGCAGCCTCGGGTTCGACGGTCTCGAGTTCTGCAGGCTCTTCCGACGTTCCCGGCTCCTGCGACTCCTCCTGCTCCTGAACAACGGGCGCCGCGGGGGCAGGAATCTCGCCCTCGGATGCGTATTCCGTCACATCGAGATCGATGTCGGCGTCGGTGAACAGGAAAATATCCTGAATGTCGTCTTCACCCCTGTCCGTGTCCAGCCGAATTTCCCAGCCCTGCACGCCGGGCACGTCGCCGGGTTCCACGCGGACCATCATGGTTCCGATCCGCTCCAGTTCCGAAAGGATCGGCTCCAGGGTCTCGCGTTCTGCGGCGCCTTCGGTCCGCGGCGCGATCCGAAGGATGAAATGCTTGAGGTCCGACTGCGGCTCGGCCTCTGCGGGCTCCTCCGGAGAGACTTCCTCGGGGACCTGCGCCTCTTCGGCCGGGGATTCGGAGGGAGCCTCGGCGGGGGCGGTATCCTCAACAGGTTCACCAGCCACAAGCCGCTTCAAGCCGGCAAGGATCGACTCCATCTCCTCCGGATCGACTTCCGTTTCGGAGCCGGCATTGTCGAGCATCTTCTGAATCTGGTCCCGAGCACGGAACACGAGGCTGATGAGGTCAGTGCTGACGCCCAGCTCCTCCGCACGCACAAGGTCCAGCACCGTTTCCACCTCGTGAGTGAACTCCGCGATATCGTCGAAGCCGAACATGGAGCCCGACCCCTTGATGGTGTGCAACGTTCTGAACACCCGGTTGACGAGGTCCATATCCTCCGGGCTTTCTTCGAGCTCCAGCAGCGCGCCTTCCAGTTCTCCCAGAAGGTCGTAGGCTTCCTCTTTGAATATCTGCCGGTTCAGATCGTCGGACATCAGGACAGGCTCCTTGAAGCGTGGCTTGGGACTTTTCGTTCTGACAAGATACCGTAGCGCATGTAACTTGTCCTTGCCAGTGCGTTATTTTTTGCCGAGAAAGCGAATTTCGGCACGGGCAGTCTCTTTGTCGAACGGTTTGACGTTCACTGAAATCTTCTCGCCCTTGAAGTCCGCGGCTCCCTGCAGGATGCCCTCGAAGTAGTCGAAAAGGCCGCGGCTGGAGCGATAGTTCATGAACAGCGTGTCACCCTTGTCCTCGTATGTGAACTTGGGCGGCTTGATTCCCGGCACGTCCTTGGTGAGCTGGGCATGCAGCTCGTTCATGCGCAGGAAGAATTCCTTGAGGGACTCGTCCTTGAAGTGGCGCTTGTACATCCTGTAGAACTGACCGACCGTAAAGCGTCCCAGCTTCAGGAAGAAGTCCCTCGGCGTACCGCCCACCTTGTCGGCAACCACTTCGGCCATCTGGTTCAGGACGGTATCGGGATAGCTGCCCGTGGGTAGGAAGACCGGGTTGCCAAGCTCGTTCTGCATGTGGTCGTAAACGTCCTGCCCGTATTTTTCCTTGACGAAATCCTGTGTTATCTTGGGCAGAATCCCCTTCATGACTCCGTCGGACTGGCGCAGTTTCGACTGATCGCTGCTGCCGCTGAAGTCCATGGAGACAGTGAGCAGTTCCTGTGCCAGCTCCGCGAGGTCCCTCGTGGCGCTGGCTGCCTGCCCTGCTCCCTCGTCCGCTTCGCGCGCGACGTAGGCGATGTCCTCGATGCTCTGGCTGATCTCCTCTGCGGCCGCGGACTGTTCCTCGGCAGCAGTGGCGATCTGGGAAACCCGGCTCACCATGTCCTCGATGCGCCCCATAATCTGCTGAAGGGATTCCCCCGCACGGTTGGAAAGGTCCGTGCTCTCCTGCACTTCCCTTTCGGTCTGCGTCATGCTCGACATGGCATGGTTGGACCGCTCCTGAATCGTGTGGATGGCCTCTTCCACTTCCTTGGTGGCGCTCATGGTCTTTTCAGCCAGCTTGCGCACCTCGTCTGCCACCACCGCGAACCCGCGACCGGCCTCGCCCGCCCTGGCCGCCTCAATGGCGGCGTTAAGGGCCAGCAGGTTGGTCTGATCGGCGATGTCATTGATAACACCTATGATTCGGCCGATCTCCTCGGCCTGAGAGTCAAGCTGTCCCACCACCTGCGAGAGCTTGCCGGAGGACTCGGAAACCTTGTTGATGGAGGTCACGGCCTGCGAAACCATCGAAACACCATCTTCGGCGGAGACGCGAGCCTCGTCCGCGGCCTTGGACGTGGCCGAGGCGTTCTGCGCGACCTCCAGCACCGTGGCGGTCATCTCCTCCATGGCCGTGGCGACGGTGTCGGTCTGGCCGCTCTGCTTCTGGGCTCCGCGGGCCTGCTCGTCAGCGGATGCCGAGAGCTCTTCGGAGGCCGAGGCGACCCGCTCCGCGAGGTTGCTGATCTCTCGTCCGACGGAGAGGATGCGCTCCTGCTGCTCCTCAAGCCGCTTCTGACCTTCCATCACGTCGTGCAGGTCAATGAACGACGTCACCGCGCCCCTGATGTCGCCCTTGTCGTCAAATATGGGGGCCACGAAAATCTTGAGCCGATGCACGCTGCCGTTCCAGAGCTCGACATCCGAAACCGTTTCGATCTCCTTCCCGTTAGCCAGCGCCTTGTCGGTCACGGCCTGCCCTTCCCGGTTGTAGAAGGCTTTGCTCACAGTAAAACCGATGATCTGCTCGCGGGGCTTTCCAAGCAGGTCGTTCACCGACTTGGTGGCGATGACTATTCGCCCTTCCCGGTCACAGGCAAGAACCGGGTTCCCCACCACCTGCAGCGCGGTGCGATAAAAATGATGCTCGTCGAGCATTTCAAGCCGCTTGCCCTCCAGAACCTGCATCAGCCCTTCAAGCTCGGTTCCGTTGGCGGCCTCCTGCAGACGGCTCAGGTCCTCATCCTTCGAAAGCCCTTGCGCCAGTGCGGTCAGCTTGGGGGCCGCGGAGCGACCGAAAAACAACGAGACTGCAGCCAGCAGTGCGGCTGTCCCGGCGCAACCGTAAACCAACGCTCCCGAGTCCATGGCAGCGCCGCCGACCGCCCCGAGAGAAAGCAAGACAGTCGCCAACGGCAGAACAACTCCGGCCACACCTCTCCAGCCACCTGCAATCATTGTTTTTCCTCCGTAAAGAGAGCAATTCGAAAACGCCGCAAAAAGAGCACGCGAGTTCAAGGGGTACTGGTTATTTCTGTACTTTCAATCATGTGGAATTGCAACGCGAGAAGAGAAAAAAAGGGTGAAAATAACACCTTAGACACACAACCGTTCCGCAATGAAAAAGCCCCCCGGCAGGGCCGGGGGGCTTCGATGAGTTCAAGGCTAAAGGCGCGTTCGTTTTTTGAGCATCCGCAGCGCTTTCTGCTTCCTGTACTTTCTCACTGAATACAGCGTCACGAAGTAAACGACAATCGCAGCAGGGACTCCTATCAGCAACCCGCCCGCGAGCATGACGCTGAACATTCCCCAGCCAGTTTCGATGAGCTGCTCCATCTCCAGCTTGCCCGGATCGAAGACGATCCCTTCCACGGGCAAGACCGTTTTGCCGACCTTGAAGAGAAAGAGGTAGAACGGCACCATGGTGAAGATATTGGAATAGCAGGTTGCCAGCCATGCGGTGAGCTTGTTGACCCGCATGACAAAGGCCAGCGCGATGACCGTCACGCTCTGGAACGGCAGGATCGGCAGAGCGCCGATGAGCACGCCCAGCGCCATCGCCATTGCGAGATTCCGCGCCGAGGATTTTTGCCTGAGCACGCGCAGATACCAGTAGCGCGACGCCCGTTTCAAATCTATCCAGAGCCGCCTCATGCGCCCTGCGTTCAGGTACCTGCGTCTGCTCATGGGAGGACTAGTCCAGGACATCGAACCGGTCGAACTTCATGACGAAGCCGGCCCTGCCCTGCGTGGCGGAACGCAGATCCGTCGAAAAACCGAAAAGCGAGGCGAGCGGGGCATCGCCGGTAACCAGCTTCTGTCCTGCGCGGTCCACCATGTTGCCGACGCGGGCGCCCTTGCTGCCCATGAGACTGATGACCTCTCCCACGAACTCCTCGGGCACGGAGATTTCCACGCTCATGATGGGCTCGAGCATCCTTGGGCCGGAGTCGCGCAGTGCGCTGCGGACCGCCATGGACGCCGCCATTCGGTATCCCGCGGGCGAGGAGTCCCCCTCCTTCTTGCGCAGCCCAAGCACGCGCACCCGAACATCCTGCACCGGATATCCCTTGACCACGCCGCTCTGAAGCGCGTCGTCCACACCTTCGGCCACGGCTGCGAGCCAGGCATCGGACCAGAGGTCCGGGTCCACTTCAAAGCTGACCTCGCGCCCCTTGCCGCGCTCAAGCGGCTCCACGGAGAGTCGGACGCAGCCGTAATGCACGACCTCGCCCAGTTCGCGATCGAACTCCTCTTCGGCCTCGGCCTTGGCCCCGGGAGTTTCAAGGTAGACCACCTGCGGCTTCCCGGTCCGGGGTTCGAGGGAATACTCACGCCGCAACCGCTCCAGAACCACTTCGAGATGCAACTCGCCCATTCCGGAGAGGATGACCTGTCCAGTCTCCTCTTCCTCCTCCACCACGAGGGTGGGGTCTTCGAGCAGGAACTTCTGAAGCACTTCCTCCAGCTTGTCACCCTCCTCGGAATTTCGCGGTTCGATCGCCACGGAAATGACCGGCTTGTACTCGTCGATGCGTTCCAGCAACGCGGGCGACTCCTCAAGGCTGAGGGTGTCGCCGGTGCGGGCGAACTTCATGCCCGCCGCAGCAACGATGTCCCCGGCAAAGGCGGTTTCGAGCTTTTCCTTGCGTCCGGCGTGCAGGTGGAACAGACGGGCCACCCGCTCCTGCTTGCCCTGCGTTGCGTTGTAGACCGTATCCCCGGCATCAATGCTGCCGGAGTAGACACGGATGAAGGCCAGCTTACGCCCGGAGTCCATCGCCACCTTGAAGACCAGTCCGGCAAGCGGCCCTTTGGTGTCGCATTCGTAGGAAACTGTATTGTGGGTCTCTTCGTCCGTAGCCAGCGCGGGCGGAGTCTCAAGCGGGCTGGGGAGGTAGTGCACCACGCCGTCCACCACGGGCTGCACGCCGCAGTTCTTGAGCGCCGAGCCGGCAAAGACCGGGACGATATCGCGCCTGAGAGTGAGCTCGCGCAACGCCTTGCGGATGCGGTCGGCCGGGACCTCTTCGCCGCCGAGGTACAGGTCGAGCAGTTCCTCGTCCACCTCGGCAGCGGTCTCCACGAGCCGCTCTCGCCACTCCGAAAATCTTTCGACCTCCTCGTCGGTGAGGTCGTATTTCTCCACTTCCGAGCCCTGCTCGCCGGTGAACTCTAGCCGCTTGAGTTCGATGAGGTCGAAAACGCCCCTGAAGTCCTGTCCTTCCCCATCCGGTACGGTCACGGGCACGGGGTTGGCCTTGAGCTTGTCCACCATGGAGTCGAGAACTGCGGTGAAATCCGCGCCGAGCCGGTCCATCTTGTTCACGAAGGTGATCTTGGGAACCCGGTATCGCTCCGACTGCCGCCAGACCGTTTCCGACTGCGGTTCGACGCCGCTCACGGCACAGAACACCCCCACCGCTCCGTCGAGCACGCGCAGGGAACGCTCCACCTCGATGGTGAAGTCCACATGGCCCGGCGTGTCGATGATGTTGACCGTGCCGTCTTTCCAGAGGCAGGTGGTCACCGCCGAGGTGATGGTGATGCCCCGCTCCTGTTCTTCGGGCATGTAGTCCATGGTGGCGGTCCCCTCATGGACTTCCCCGATGCGGTGGATCTTGCCCGAGTAGTAGAGAATGCGCTCCGTCAGCGTGGTCTTGCCGGCGTCGATGTGGGCGATGACGCCGATGTTGCGGAGCTTTTCCAAAAACTTGCGAGTCGGTCCCTTCGCTTTGCTCACGACAGTCCTCCGAGTGTCCAGCGGGTGCGGTTCGTCAGAAAGAGATCACGGGACATGGTGGTATGGACCCAGCAGGCTTCCATGCCCGGCCCGGCAAGGAAATCCGCCTCGAGGAGCCGGTCGCTGAAGACCGCCTTGAGGGGCGCGCCCTTCATGCCGTCCAGTTCCTCGGGGGAGTCCACACGGACAACGCCCTCGGGATGCATGAAGTCGAGTGCGTCCATGTCCGGCCCGTCCCCGACGACGCAAGCGGGTGTGCCGGGGTCCCGCCAGACGGTCAACCCCGGATGTCCGCGAAAGTCTTTGATCGCGTCGCCGAGACACAGGACGACGCCGCGCGCGCCCGTGTCGGTAAAATTCTGAACAAGAGAAAGGAGCTCACCCTCCGCCAGCTCGGCCACGTCTTCCTGGCCTGCCAACTCGAGGGCCGTAAGCTGGGCCTGCGTCCAGCCGCTTCCGGCGTGCACCGTCAGAACGGCCGAGACACCCGAGGCCAGCGCGGGCACAAGCGCCGAGAGCAGCCGCGCGGGCGAAGGCGCCGCGTCATCCGTCACGAGCACGCAGAAGTCCGCCGGAGCCTGCACCGCCTCGACGGTGAAGCCCGCACGGTATTCATGCGAGCAGGCCCGGGAACGCAGGGGATCAGGTCCCCACCATTCCCAGGCCCGGGCTATGCATGTCTTGAGAAGCGCGCGACGATGCGGCGGCGTCGCTTCATAGGCATCGGCAAAACGGTCGTCCTCGGGTACCCGCTCCGCCAGCCATTCGGGAAACGTGAAACCATGATTCATGTTCGTTCCCTCCGGCCCGTGGGGCCCGGGTTAAAGCCATTCTCGAAGCCAGAGGAACCAGCTGTCCTGAATCTGCATCCGCTCTTCTTCGGACAGCGTCTTCTGGTATTCGAAGTAGGCCTGTTTCGCCCGCTTGCCTGCGTAGTCACGAAGGTCCGGGATATCCGAGAAGTTCTCCACCACATACTGATACCGGTGCCACGCGGGCCCGAACTCGCTGCGGGTAAAGAAGAAGTCGGCCACGAACAGCTCGTGCTCCGCGAGAATGCGGCGGCAGCGCTTGATGTATTTACGTGCCTTTTTGCCGTATTCGGTGTCCGGATAGGCCTGCTCTACCCTGTAGAAGTACTCCAGACCTTCCTTGATGTTATCCTGACGGCGGTCGATGGACTCGAACTGATTGAGGTTACTCATCCCGATCTGGAACAGAACATAGGGCATCTGTTCGCTTCCGGGATGCATAGCCTCGAATTCCTTATAGTTATCGACAGCCTGAATGTACTTTTCGTCCATGTAGAAGGCGTCCGCCAGTCCAAGCTCGCCTTTGACGGCATAGGGACTGAACGGGAACCTGTCCTTCAGCTTGGCGAAGTAGTCCTGCGCGGCCTCATAGTGCTCTTCCTGCATTGCGTCGAGACCCGCTTCGTAGAGTTCGAAGGCGGTGTCTTCGGGCGGCGGCAGGAAATAGTAGTCTATGAGACTGCAACCAGATGCCAGCAGAACAAGCATGATGCAGCACGCCCTGAAGGCGGCGACGGCGCGCATACGCTAGTCCTCAAGCTGCTCGAGGTAGGTGAACGCGGAAGTGGCGGCGGTGGCTCCGTCGCCCACTGCGGTGGCTACCTGTCGGCAGAGTTTGGAACGAATGTCCCCAGCGGCGAAGATGCCCGGAACATTGGTGAGCATTTCGTTATCGGTGAGGATGCCGTTCTTGTCGCGCTCCACCTCTTCGGGAACAAAGTCCATGATGGGCTCGAACCCTACGAAGATGAACACGCCGTCCACATCGATGGTGGAAGTTTCGCCGGTCTGGACATTGCGCGTTGCCACCCCCTTGACCTCGGTGTCGCCGACGATTTCGTCCACGACGGTGCTGCGCACCACCTCGATCTTTTCGTTGGTGAAGCACTTGTCCTGATAGCAGACCGCGGCACGGAAATCCTCGCGGCGGTGGATCAGGTAGAGCTTGCGCACGAGACGAGCGAGATACAGGGACTCCTCCAGCGCGGAGTTGCCGCCGCCGATGACGGCCACGGTGCGGTCGCGGTAGAAGTTGCCGTCGCACAGGGCGCAATAGGACACGCCCCGACCGATCATTTCCTGCTCGCCGGGGATGCCCAGCTTGCGGTAGCGGGCGCCGGTGGCGAGGATGATGGACTTGGTGCGCACCACTTCGTCGCCCACGGTCATCTCGTGGTACGGATTCCCGACCTTGATGGATCGCACCTCGTCGTTGAGCATGTCATGAGGATACAGATCGAGCTGCTTGGCGAAGTAATCCGCCAGCTGCCACCCTTCGAGTCCGTCTGGGAACCCGGGGTAGTTCTCGATCTTCTCGGTCATGAGCACCTGCCCGCCGGGGGAGAGCTTCTCGACCATCGCGGTCTTCACGCCCGCGCGCAAAAGATAAAGGGCAGCCGTCATACCTGCCGGCCCGCCCCCTATGACAACGGCGTCGTAATCACGCATGGAATTACAGGGCCTTTTTGGTGATCATTTCCTTGATGCTGCTCTTGGAGACAGCGCCGGTGCTCTGGTCAACCACTTCACCGTCCTTGAACAGGATCAGGGTGGGGATGGCGCGGATGCCGTACTTGCCGGGGGTGCCGGAGTTCTCGTCCACGTTCATCTTGAGCACTTTGACCTGACCTTCGTATTCGCTGGCCAGTTCGTCGATGACCGGACCCATTGCGCGGCACGGACCGCACCAGGGAGCCCAGAAATCGATCAGCACGGGAACGTCGCTCTTAAGTACTTCCTGTTCGAAGTTGGCGTCGGTGAGTTGTTCAGCCATGAGATAGCTCCTTTCATTTTGTCCGGCAGCGCCGGTGTACTGTCTTTTTTGTTCCTGCCTTTGCGCAGGTGATCCGAGTCAATAGAAATAGTGTCCCCTATGCGCCCTGTCAAGCAGGAACGGGGAAACACCCGCTTCTTCGGACTATTTTGCAATCCAGTCGTGCGGCACGGTACGCCCGCGCGGCACGGCTTCCAGAGAAAGATCATGATACATGTCGCGCCGGGCGAGCATCTCTCCCGCGGCGGCGACCATGGCGGCGTTGTCGGTACACAGGGAGAACCCCGGCAGCACCAGCTCAACGCCCTTTTCCCGCGCCAGATTTGCCATGAACCCGCGGATCATGGAGTTCGCTGCAACTCCGCCCGCGACCACGAGAGCCCTTGCGTCGGGCACCTTCTTCAACGCGCGCTCCACCTTGATCCGCAAGGTGTCGGCCACGCTCCAGTTGAAGGACGCGCACACGCCGGATAGTCTCGCGCGCCTGTCGACATCAAGCTCATCCAGCGCCGAGGCCTCCATGCGCTCCAGCACCAGCTCCGGGTGCTTGCCCACGTAGTTCGCCACAGCCGTCTTGAGCCCGCTGAAGCTGAAGTCGAGGCTGGCGTTGTCCACATAGGCCCGCGGGAAAAGCGACGTGTCAGGCTCGGACTCCTGCCCCAGCTCATCGAGGTGCTTACCGCCGGGGTATGGAAAATTGAGGAGTTTTGCGACCTTGTCGAAAGCCTCTCCCGCGGCGTCGTCGAGGGTTCTGCCGAGCAGCTCGAACTCGACCGGCGAATCCACGCGATACGTATGAGTGTGCCCGCCGGAGACCAGCAGCCCCACGGCCGGGAAGACAAGCTCACGTTCGAGCGACGGAGCCAGCAGGTGCGCCCAGAGGTGGTTGACCCCCGTAAGCCGGGCGCCGGTGAAGAGAGACAGGGTCTTGGCAAAACTGACTCCCACCAGCAGCGCGCCGAGCAGCCCCGGACCGCGAGCCACGGCGATGGTATCCAGCTCATCCGGGCTTTTTCCGGTGCGCTCCATGAGCGTTCGGAACAGGACCGGCAGCACCCGAAGGTGCTCGCGGGAGGCGATCTCGGGAACCACGCCGCCGAACACCGCGTGGACGTCCACCTGCGAGGCCAGTTCCTGCGCCACGAGGCGACCGTCCTCGACGAGCGCAACGGCGGTCTCGTCGCAGGAGGTCTCGATACCCAGCGTCAGCATCAGCTATCCCTTGGCGTCATGTTCGCGATAGATTTCGCGCACCTTCAGGACGTCCTCGCGAGAACCTATGAACAGCGGCGTGCGCTGGTGCAGGTGGTCCACTTCCAGTTCAAGGACGCGGTTGCGGCCGTCCACGGCCATGCCGCCCGCCTGCTCCACGATGAAGGCCATGGGGTTGGCCTCGCAGGTCAGGCGCAACTTGCCCTTGGGCTTCTTGGGATCGCGGTTGTCCGCCGGATACATGAAAATCCCGCCGTAAATCAGGTTGCGGTGGAAATCCGCCACCAGCGAGCCAATGTAACGCCCGCTGTAGGGCTTGCGGCGGTTGTTGTCCGTGGACTTGAAATATTCGAGTATTTCCTTGGTCGGCTCATCCCAGTAACTGTAGTACCCCTCGTTGACCGAGTATACGCGGCCCTGCTCCGGGATACGAATATTGGGGTGCGACAGCAGGAACTCCCCGACGCCGGGGTCGAGCGTGAATCCGTGAACTCCGTCTCCCGTGGTGAAGACGAGCATGGTTGAGGTGCCGTAGAGCACGTACCCGGCGGCCACCTGGTGCAGCCCCGCCTGAAGCACGTCCGAGGAGAGCAGATGGCTGTCCTCGGGGCTCACGCGCTTGAAGATGGAGAAGATGGTCCCGATGTTGACGTTCACGTCGATGTTGGAAGAGCCGTCGAGCGGGTCGAAGATGCAGACGTAGTCGCCCAGCGGCAGTCCGTGCGGCACCTCGATGATGTCCGCGTTTTCCTCGGAGGCCATGGCGCAGAGCACGCCGGAGCGGGCCAGCCGGTGGATGAGGATGCGGTTGGCATACTCGTCCAGCTTCTTGACTTCTTCGCCCTGAACGTTGGTCTTGCCGGTAAAGCCGAGCACGTCCACGAGCCCCGCCTTGTTCACTTCCCGGTTGATGATCTTGGCCGAGAGCACGATCTCGTTGAAAAGTCGGGTGAACTGTCCTGTGGCACCGGGGATGCGTTTCTGGTGCAGAAGAAGATGTTCGGTGACGGTTACCTGCTGAGGCACGCTGACTCCTTCGTCGTCTTTAGAACCACCAGATTTCGCCGTCCGCTCCGGGATCGACGCTTTCCGTGGCGTAGATATAGCAATCCTGCCCGAGATACCGGGCAAGCCAAGTATAATATTTGTCGCCCACCTTCACCTGCCCCTGAACGTCATCCTCGAGGACTTCGTCCCACGGGACTTCCAGCAGGCCCTTCCGGTCGACTTCCCCTGCATTCACCGACCAGACGTCGCCTCCGGGGTGGATAACCAGCAGCTCCGAAGGCTCGGGGCTCAGCCTGATGAGGCTGCGCGGGTCGAACCCGGCGATGATCAGCCCCTTGAAGCTCACATCCTCAAAGTAGGGTGTGCCGATATAGAGCTCGGGACCGAGGTCAGGGTAGTCGGCCACGGTCTTGATGAACGTCCGCCGCCACTCGGCCTCGAACACAAGCGGTTCGCTGAAACGCTTGAACGGCACTTCAGGACGCTGTTCGATGATCTTGCCGTCCTTGTCGGTCACGATGAGCCGGTTCACCCACGGAAAGCGCACGAACATGAGGTCCTGCCATTCCTGATCGGGCATGGTGTCCTTGTCTTCAAGGAAACGGGTCATGGACGCGAGCGGACCGTCCACGGGCGTGAAGAGCTTGGCGAGCTTTTCCTGATTCGGGTTCTCGAATTCATAGGCGTCGGTCTCGATCTCCGGCTTTACGTCGACCCAGCCCTTGGCCTCTTCGAAAGAGCCCTTCATGTACTTCTTGGTATCGTACCAGGCTTTGCAGCCGGAGGTCGCCAGCACGGCGCCGACCAGCATGAAAGCGATCAGTCGTTTCATTTTCATTCCCGGGGGCTCCCCCGCTCCGCGGCCCGCGCCTCGAAGCGCGCGGCGAGCATCTCCAGCGTGCTCAGGAGGCGGCTCTTGGAGTGCGTGCTGAACGGGTCTTCCCCTGCTTGGTTCGTTTGTCCGCCGATCTGCGCCTGCAGCTCGGCGATTCGTTCCTCGATGGCCGGACGGGACTCTGCCGGGGCGGACGCGAGAAGGTGCCTGTATATCTCCAGCGCACCGCGGTTGTCGCCCTGCGACGCCAGCAATTCCGCCATGGTTCTGGTCTGCAGGCTCCCGCTGTCGGGCCGGACCACGTCTTCTTCATCGATGTGCCCGTCAAGCTCCTCGACCTCGGGCATGGTCGGCATGGCCGGCTCGGCCGCGGCTTCGCCGGAAGGCGCGGGGAGCGGTTCGCCAACAAGCCGACCCGAGAGGGAGCCGATACCTTCGAAAACAACGTCGGTCCAGTTGATCTTTTCACCCGAGAGGTTGGCGGAGACCAGCATCAGAAAAACCGCCAGATCGCGGTTTTCCGTGGTAAGGCTCCTGGCCCATGTACGCCAGAAGGACTGGTTCTCCCGCAGCGGCGACACGGCCCGGTCGAGGTGGGAGTGCACCTCCTCTTCCCGTCCGAGCTCGGAAAGCACGTGGATCAGCAGCAGGCGGGCCTCGAAGAAGTCCGGGTGCCTGTCCAGCCCCTTCCGCAGCGTTACCGCCGCGTCGTCAAGATTGCCGAGCTCGACGAAGAGCTTTGCCAGCGGAAAGAAGACCTTGGAACCGGGTTCCAGGGAAAGGACTTCCTGATACCATTCAATTTTCGCTTTCATCGTTCGCCTCTGGGCCTTTATTCCCCGGTTCGGGGAACACGTACAGTATTTCGCCCTCTCGCACGAAGTTCAGCCGTTCCCTGACTATCTTTTCCTGATATTTCTCGTCATTCTTGAGGCGTTTGATCTCCCGGGTCAACTCCACGTTGCGCTCCTCGGCCTTTTCAAGCCGCCGGACCAACTGGTCGTGCCGGTCCTTGAGGTCCGCATACGCGAAAATGCTCTGGTCGCTCCAGAGGAGTCTGAACAGCAGCAGCAGGTTGACGGCGACCAGCACCGCCAGAACCATGTTCCGGGCGACATCTCGCATCATTGCAGCCTTGAGTCGTCAGTCGCGGCGGTTTCCGACACGGCCCCCTCAAGTTCCTTGAGAAAGTTTTCCGTGGCCTTCTCGATGCGCCGGACGTCTTCCTCACCGACCCCTTCCACGTCGATCTTGCCGAGGAAGGATTTGAGCACCTCGAATTCCTCGAGCAGGGCATCGCCCAGCTCGAGTTGCTCCAACTGCGGCTCCAGCTCCAGAATGGTGCGGAGACAGTTGGTGATGCGAACAAGATGGTTGGTCAGGTCGTTTCCGGCCATTTCCGCCTCGATTGCGATCAGTTCTCCTCAGATACTAACCATGTTTTATAAAAACTGTACAGATAGTTCGCTCCGGAAATAACCGTGAGGGCCACCGCAGCCCAGAACAGAATCTGCCCCGGAATGCGCACATCGTACCCCATGAAGGGGTAGTGCCAGAGCAGCGGCACCATGGCGAATATCTGCAACACCGTCTTGAGCTTGCCGAACTTGTCCGCTGCGATGACCTTGCCCATGTCGGAGGCCACGGCGCGCATGCCGGTGACTGCCACCTCACGGCCCACGATGATGATCACGGCCCACGCCGGGACTCGCCACTCCGGGCCGAGGCGCACCAGCATGATCAGGATGGAACAGATCAGCAGCTTGTCCGCCAGCGGATCCAGAAACTTCCCGAGATTGGTGATGGTATTCTGCTGACGGGCTATCATGCCGTCGAAAAGATCCGTCGCCGAAGCGATGATGAAAAGCACGCAGGATGCGTAGGCCCAGAATCTGGCACCGGTCCACAGTTCCAGATACAGCAGACCCACGATGACCGGAGCGGCCACGATGCGGGTCAGCGAGAGACAATTGGGCAGGTTGAGTACCTTGTTGGCCATTTGTTCCGCCTAATCGGGAGTGGAGGCGGCTGCCTCCAGACTGTTTTCCGCGGCTTTCGCCACGTTGTCGGCCAGCTCGAGGAAGGCCTTCTTGGCAAAGGAGTCCTCTTCGAGCAGGACTACCGGCACGCCACGATCTCCAGCGACAACCGTGGTCGGATCAAGCGGGATGCCGCCGAGGAAGTCCAGCCCGTAACGTTCGGCCAGTTCGCGGCCGCCGCCCTTCTTGAACAGGTCGATGCTCTCGTGGCAGTGCGGACAGACCATGCCGCTCATGTTCTCCACCACGCCGAGGATGTTGGCCTTGGCGTACTGGAGGAAATTGATCGATTTGCGCACATCCGAAAGCGACACCTCCTGCGGCGTGGTAACCACGATGGAGAGCGCCTCGGGGACGGTCTTCATGACCGTCATGGGCTCGTCGCCGGTGCCCGGAGGCGAGTCGATGACGAGAAAGTCCAGTTCCCCCCACTGCACGTCGGAGATGAACTGCCGGATGGCCGAGGTCTTCATGGGGCCGCGCCAGAGAACGGCCTGATCCGGGTCCTCCAGCAGGGACTCCATGGAAACCACGGAGAGATTGTCGTTGTACTTCTTGGGCATCACGAGCGACCCGCGCTCGATGTCGAGGGTGCCTGAAATGCCGAGCAGGTTCGGGACGCTCGGGCCGTGAACATCCACATCCAGAATACCTACCTTGTACCCCTTGGCCGCAAGCGCGGCGGCGACATTCACCGTCACCGAGCTTTTGCCCACGCCGCCCTTGCCGCTCATGACGAACAGCTTGTGCCTGATGTTCTTCAGGGTCGAGCGGATAAGCTGGTTCTGAATTTCGTGCTTGGCGTTGGCGTCGCCGCCTGAGCAGGATTTGCAGTTCTCACTCACTGTATTTCACCTTTTGCTTGTCGGACATTTCAACCGGCCGCCCGTTCCCCGCGGCGCTCCCTCGCGGAAAGCCTGTCGAGCAGGAAAACGGCGGCGGCCCCCGTCAAAGCGAGCAACACGGCCAGCCAGAAGGCGCCGTCCACCGCCGGGGGCAGAATATTCTGTTCGCTCAACACATGCACCTTGCCGCGGATGACGGTGCTCTCCAGCACCTCTTTCCACGGCCAGACCTTGCGCAGTGCGCCTATCATGAACCCGGTCAGCACGCTGACCGTCGCCGCGTGCCATCTGCCCAGAAGATAGTGCAGGATGCGCGAAAACACAACAATGCCGCAGGCCGCGCCAACAGCGAATATGCCGATGGTCGCCAGACTCCCCGGATCGAAGGGATTGCGAAGCGCGCCGGTGACATAAGCATATTTTCCCAGCAGCAACAGAATGAACGCTCCGCTGATGCCCGGGAGAATCATGGCACAGATGGCGAGGGAACCGCAAAGGAATATGAACCACGGCGTCTCCGGCGTTGTCACAGGGATCATCCCCACCAGCCAGAAACTGAAGACGGCTCCGGCTGCGAGACAGGTGGCGTTGGCTGCGCCGAGCCCTCCCGCCCTGCGGCCCACGACCACCACGGAAGCCGCGATGAGTCCGAAAAAGAGCGCCCATACGTGTACCGGATGGTTGAGAAGCAGGTGATGTATCACGCGCGCCATGCCGACCACTGCCACCCCGATGCCCAGCAGCAGGCTCAAAAGAAAGCGCAGGTGGATACCGGACAGCGCCCCGGCCAGATCGAGCCGCAGCAGCTTCCGGAGAAATTCGAGATCAAAGGAGCGGATGGCCTCCACGAGGTCGTCGTAGATGCCGGTGATGAAAGCGATGGTCCCGCCGGAAACGCCCGGAATGATATCGGCCGCGCCCATGCACAGCCCTTTGAGGCCAAGCAGCAGCGCAGCCGGGAGCGAACTCGGGCCGGGGGATGCCATGAAGGCGGATTTCAGGGGGGACTGTTCGTTCACGGGCCCTTCGGGGTGTTTGGGTCTACCAGCCATGCGAACCGACCAGGTCCACGAAGGCCACATCGCCGAGGTCCTGCTCCTCGACCCTGCTGTCCTGCTTGATGACGAGCACCAGCCGCTGCCGCCGTCTGGAATCGCCCACCGGTATCACCAGTCGTCCGGGGTCGGCGAGCTGGTCCACCAGCGGCTGCGGCACCTGCGGCCCGCCCGCCGTCACGATGATGCGGTCGTACGGGGCTTCCTCGGGCCAGCCGAGCGTCCCGTCGTCCAGCTTGGGCCGTATGGAGAAGAGGCGCATGTCGGCAAAGCGCTTGCGCGCGGCGAAAAACAGCTTCCTGATGCGCTCCACCGTGTGCACCTCGGCGCCCATATGCGCCAGTATTGCGGCCTGATACCCCGAGCCGGTGCCGATTTCCAGCACTTTCATGCCCGGCCGTACCTGAAGGATTTCGCTCATGAGGGCCACGATATAGGGCTGCGAGATGGTCTGCCCTTCGCCGATGGGCATGGGCGAATCGGAGTAGGCCTTGGCCGCCAGCGCAGACTCCACGAACTTGTGCCTCGGCACCGCACGCATGGCTTCGAGCACCGCGGGATCGCTCACCCCGCGTGCTTCAATCTGGTCCTTCACCATGCGCTCGCGCGACCTGCGCGGATCTATCATTTCCCCTCCCGAGGCCTTACGATCGTATCGTGCTGCGGATGCTTACCCCATTTTGGCCGCAAGTCAACATTTCACGCCTCGCGGCCGGGCGGTTATCCTTGACAGCCCCATGGCGTTGCGGGATGCTCCAAGCTGAGACAAACCCACGGAGGTAGCCATGTTCACGATCTGCGACTGGATGTCCAGCCCCGTCTTTTCGCTTTACGAAACGGACACCCTGCATCATGCAAAGTCATTGATGAACCTCCAGCGAATCCGCCACATCCCCATCGTGGACGCCGCCGGTCGCTTTGTCGGCCTCATCACGCACCGGGACATTCTCTCCGCGACCATTTCCAAGCTGGCGGACCTCGACGCCGATACCCAGCGCGAGATCGACTCGGGCATCCCCATCCGGGAGATCATGCGTGTGGACGTGCACACCTGCACGCCGGAGACACCGCTCAAGGAGGCCGCCGAGATTCTGCTCAACCACAAGTACGGCTGCCTGCCGGTACTGGAGGAGGGCAGACTTCAGGGCATCCTGACCGAGGCCGACTTCCTCAAGCTCGCCATCGACCTCATGAACGCTCTGGACCGCTGACGCATAGCCGCATCCCCTCCGGGTGCGGGTTCGATCAAAGTCCTCTTGTCTTCCCGGCCCGCCATGTGTAGACATATTCTAGATTATTACGCAACGGAAAACACCGGGAGACCATACAACCATGAGCCATGATAAGAAATCCAACATCACGGGCTACCTTTTCACACTGCTTGCCGTGGCCGTGCTGGCCGCGGGCAGCTGGTTCGTCTTTCGAGACACCCAGCCCCCCGCGCTGAGCATCGCCCCCGACACTGCGGACATCAACCGCGAAGCCGAGATCACCATCAAGGCGTCCGATCCGGGCAGCGGCCTCAAATGGGTCGAAGCCAAGGCCGTTCAGGACGGCAAGGAGCACACCCTTTTTCGCAAGGAGCTGCCACAGGGAACGGGCAGCTTTACCCAGACCGTGGTCTTCGACAAGGAGCGCGTCAAGGAAGGCGGGTTCACCCTCGAAGTCACCGCACGCGACGCTTCCCTCTATCCTTTCGGAGAGGCGGGAATGTCTTCGGCCTCCAAAGAGTTCACCCTCGACGACACCGCGCCGCGCATCTACGTGAAGACCCACACCACCAACCTGAACCAGGGCGGCACCGGGGTCGTGGAGTTCGCCCTGTCCGAACCGGCCGGGAAGGTGGGCATCAAGGCCGGCGACCGTTTCTTCCCCGCCTATGAACGCGAGGGGACGCAGGACCGCAGCTACTTCTGCATGTTCACCCTGCCCTGGGACACCTCGCCCGCCGAGTTTTCTCCGATCATCACCGCCGAGGACAAGGCGGGCAACGCCGCAGGCCGCTCCTTCAACTACCACGCGAACCCCCGCAACTTCCGCAGGGACCGCATCGGCCTGTCCGACGGCTTCATGGAGCGCGTGCTGCCGCAGTTCACCGACTTTGTCAGCGACGTCCAGGGCGGCCTGCTCGAACAGTATGTGAAGGTCAACAACGACCTGCGCAAACAGAACGCCGAGAAGATTCGCGAAATCGGCCGCGATACCGCCTCCGAGCCGCTGTGGGAGGGCGAATTCAAGCGCCTGCCCAATGCCGCCAACCGCGCCCGCTTCGCCGACTATCGCGACTACATGTACAAAGGCAAAGTGGTGGACAACCAGACCCACCTCGGCCTCGACCTCGCCAGCATCCGCCACGCGCCCATTCCGGCCGCCAACACCGGCAGGATCGTGTTCGCGGACTTCTTCGGCATCTACGGCAACTGCGTCATCATCGACCACGGCCTCGGCCTGCAGACGCTCTATTCGCACATGAGCCAGATCGACGTGCAGCCCGGAGAGGCCGTGAGCAAGGGCGACATCATCGGCCGCACCGGCGCCACCGGGCTGGCCGGCGGCGATCATTTGCACTTCGGCGTCTACGTATCCGGTACTCCCGTCCAGCCGTTGGAGTGGTTCGACGGCCACTGGATCAGGAACAACATCAGCCGAAAGCTCGGTAACTAGACTGGCAACCATACGCAAAACGAAAGGCCGCTCCGATTCCGGGGCGGCCTTTTTGCATGCAATTGCACGAAGCGGCAATCACCCTTCGTGCCTTCCGCTCTCTCTTTTCCAGCTCTCAACGTAATCCCGAACCGCTCCGAGCATCTCGGAGTCTTCCTTGAAACGCTCGGCGAACACGTGCAGACGGGTGCCGCCGCGCGGCGCGAAAAGGCCCTTCACCCGGCACCAGTGTGGCTGCAGGACGCTGAAGAAGTCATCCAGCATGGAGTTGGTGATCGTTTCCATGAAGGATTGATGATTCCGGAACGCGAACATGTAGAGTTTGAAGCTCTTGGATTCCACGATGTGCCGGTCGGGGACATATTCCACAATGATGGTGGCAAAGTCCGGCTGGCCGGTCACCGGGCAGAGGGAGGTGTACTCCGGAAACTCGATGGAAACCATGTAGGGGCGGTCGGGGTGATTGTTGGGGAAGGCCTCCAGGATGTCCGCCGAAGGACCTTCCAGCCTGTACCCGGTCTCTCCGCCCTGGCCCAAGGTTTTCAGATGAACAGTCTGATCCTTGCTCTTGGTGGTCATGAAAATGCTCCTTTTAAGTGATTGTGAGGCGTCCTTTTTGACTTTTCGAGGGCGTACTGGCAAGTCTTCGTGCAGGGTAATGTACCGCCGGGGACTGTCTTCCCCCAAGCGGAACGGAGCATCCCGCTCCATCCTTCACGGAATGTACATCCTACAAGGAGTCGTCATGGAACCTGTTTCCCGCAGGGGCTACACCCTGCTCGTCAGCCTGTTCATAGGCTCGCTCGTGGCTGCGGCCTTCATATCGAGCAAAATCGTCACCATTTTCGGACTCGCGGTCCCCGCCGGGGTGCTGGCCTATTCCATCACCTTCGCGGCCTCGGACATCATCGGGGAGGTATGGGGACGCGAAAGCGCCTCGGAAGTGGTGCACGCGGGACTGGCGGCAATGGTAGCCGCCACGGTGTTGGCGTATCTCGCCGTCGAGTGGCAGGGCGCGGCCTTCTGGACCGGACAGGAGGCCTTCGCGTCGGTCATCGGCAACACGCCTCGGATCGTGGCAGCTTCGCTTTGCGCCTACTTCGTCAGCCAGCGAAACGACGTCTGGCTCTTCCACGTGCTCAAGCGGCTCACGCGGGGGCGTCACCTCTGGCTTCGCAACAATCTCTCCACCATGGTCTCCCAGCTCCTCGACTCGACCATCTTCGTTACGGTCGCGTTCTGGGGCGTAATGCCGGTGGGCGAGATCATTCTGGGCCAGTGGGCCGCCAAGATGCTCGTTGCGGCCCTCGACACCCCGGTGGTTTATGCCGGGGTGGCCGCCCTGAGAAACATCGGCACCAAGCCCGAAGCACAACCCGCGACCTGATGGTATTCGCCCCGCTCATCATGAGCGGGGCAAGAAAAACGGCAATGGCCACCGAGGGCGATATCCAGCGTTTCCAGATTGTTATATTATTCACAACCCCCGAGAGCCCGCGCGCTCTCTAGTTTTTTGAAAAAAATCGCCCTGACCTATTGACACTGATTGATCGATCAATATATGACTGACTCCAGGTTGATTGACGAATCAATCAAAACCGTCCGGACACAAAGGCTCGTACTATGACAAAGAAGGAATCCATCCTAACGGCTGCCCAGGAGGCCTTCGGGCAAAACGGGTACTCAAGAACGACGATGAAGGACGTCTCCACACGTGCAAACGTCTCGTTCGGGTTGGTTTCTCACTATTACGGGAACAAGCAAGACCTGTTCATCGCAGCGGGCTCGGCCATGGTCGACAGCGTTATCGAGCACCTGCGGGAAGCGACCGGAAACGCGAAGAACGGACTGGACGCGATTCATAATTACATGACCGCGTATTTCGACTTCACGAATGCACACAGGATGACGTTCCCGGTCCTGTTGCGCTGCTCGCCCTTCTCCCACATCGAGCCGGGAGTGGACGCAAGCAGGGTCGCTGAAAAGTTTCAGGTCATTATCGACACCATTCGGGAGTGTGTGTCGATGGGAATCACGGATGGAAGCATCAGGGAAATGCCGGTCGAAGAAGCGTCCCTGATCATCTACGGCAATATTGTCGGTGCCGTAAGGACCAAGCTCCTCACCCCTTACGGCACCGACAATATATACGACGAGACCACGAAGTTCACGCTTCGCAGTCTCAAGCCGCAGTCAGCGGATTGCGGATAAGGGTGACAAAAAGATTTTTCGGACACTACGTCAACCGAATTGCCTGGGGCTTCAAATTTAGGAGCGGCTCGAGCGGGTCCCGCAGTCCCGCATCGAACACCCAAGCGAATTAGCCATCAATCGGACACCTCCGAACGGCGACAGAACCGGACCGCAACCCTATTCTGTACCGACCCCCCTGTCTGATTTGGCCATCAACCGGGCCACCCTCCCGGGAACGGGGCGACTCCCAACAGAGTCGCCCCGTTTTTTTGTGTTGCACCATGCAACACCTGCGACATAATACAACACCATGCGACACCTGAGACACTTCCTGCGACAATTTCGGACTCAGCCATTTCCGAAGCGTTATCTTTAGACTTTTTATAACCGGTTACAATAAATGACTTCCCGCTGAAAACACACGTCAACCCGAGTCTTGGCACACACCTTGCTTTTAACAAGAGACCGCCTGCCTGACGCAGGCACCAAAGCAATGGAGGAACCATGCTTAGCAAGAGTGTCACCAAGGTTGTTCAGGACTGCATTCTCGACAGCGGCATCCAGGCCAAAGACGTGGCCGAAAAGATCGGCAAGCCCTACTCCACGCTCATGAGAGAGATCAACCCGTTCGACTCCAGCGCGAAGCTGGGAGCCGAGACGCTGCTCGACATCGTGCGCGTGACCAAGGACACCCGGCCGCTGCGGTTCATGGCTGCGGAAATGGGATACGCGCTCGAATCCGTTTCCCGCGATGATTCTTCCTATAATTACGCAGGAGATGTTTACGAAACCGCGGAAGCGGGCTAAATTTCCTGCAGGGTGCGATTCAGCATCCGGTAACGTAGCGGGAGAACCATGCCCAGTGTTCCGGTTTCGCCAATTCGAGCCGCGCTGACGTTTTTTCTGGCGGTTCTGCTCCTGTCTGCTTGCTCCGGGCAGCAGCAAGAGGATTCCTCATTCTCGGCGCAGCGCAGTCAACTCAAGGCAGTTGCCGATCGCATGGAGCGAGAGCTTGCAGCGATCCGGCAGGAGGCCGACCGGCTTGCCTCGGCTCTGCTGGAGGCCAAGCGAGGCTGGCAGGCCCCCCCGGACAGCGAGGCCGCAGCAAAATACCGTCTGGACGACAGCGGCGTTTTTTACAAGCACGTCAGGGATGGCAACTCTTCACTCTGGGTTTCGGGACATGTCCCGCTCAACGACAGGGTGAAGAGCGCCGTCTTCTGGACTGCGGACGCGGAGCCGGCCTTTCAGGACGCCTGCCGGAGCCATCGTGCCGTGGTACAGGCGTATTTCAACAGCGCCGATTCGCTCAACCGGATATATCCCCCTTTCGACAGCCTCGGCATGTTCCCGTCCGGAATGGACATCACCGAATTCAACTTCTACTACCTCGCCGACGCGGAGCACAATCCCGAGCGCGAGGCAGTATGGATTCCCGAGCCATACGTTGACCCCGCCGGGAGAGGCTGGATGATTTCCGCCATCGCGCCGGTCTACGATGAGGACACGCTCCTTGGCGTGGCCGGGCTTGATGTAACGGTCAAAACGCTCGCCGACCGCTTCCTCACCGGAGAAAATCTTGACACGATTCTCGTGGACCAGAAAGGCGTGGTCATCGCGGGGCGGGAGCGGCAGCTCTCCCTGCTGTGCCTGCCCCCGCTTCAGGAGTTCAAATACTTCGATTCCGTCCGGCAGGATACGTTGCGGACGGAAGACTACAACCTCCGCAACAGCCGCTGCCGGGAAATCCGCACGGCAATGGCTCCGCTCCTTGACGGAAAGGCCAACAAGGCAACGGCGCGCCATGAAAGCAGAGAGCTGGTCTTTCTGAGCGAGAACCTCGATGGATTGGACTGGAAACTCATCAGGATCATCCATCCGAGACGAGGGGGAGGATCGTGAGTCGAACCGTGCAGAGTTCCGGTCTCCTGCTCGCCGGTTTTTTCGGGATGATCATCATCCTTTATGCCGGGGCGGCAATCGTGACTTTCTTCGTCGTGTCCGACACGCTGGAGTTTCAGGAGGAGAATCTTCTCGAACAGGCGCGCCACAGCGGACGCCACCTCGAACTCCGGCAGCGGCACTTTCTGGAAGACCTGAAAAGTTTCACGGCCCTCGGGTTCTTTGAGGGTTTCCTTGAAAGCGACGACAGCATGGACCGCGAAACCACCCGGCTGAAACGCTTCTACGCCCGGCATCAGAAGCAGATCCGCCGGATCACGGTTCAGGACTCCCGTGGCCGCTGGGCAAGCATCCTCAGAACGCAGGACAGCTATTACCTCATCTCCCGCGACCACGAGAGCGGCCCCCTGCTCTTCAACAACAAGACGTTCAAGACCTTCAGGCAGGGCGTGGAGGCGAGCCATGTCATCCCGGTGATGGATGACAAGGGCCGGGTGGACTACCGGGTCATCGTCACCACGAGCCTGCCCGAGATGTTCCGGGCCGAGCTCGGCCACATCTACCTGAATCCCGACAGCAGGCTCTGGGTCACCGACTGCTCGGGGAGTATCATCTACTCCAGCGATCAGGAGTCCGGGAGGACCTTCAGCGGCCTGATTCCGGAGTCAGTGGCCTCGGAGATCGCATCCGAGATATGCATGGGCTACGAGGGACGCCGGCAGCACCCCGTGGACGGGGACGACAGCACCTTCATCACCGCCTTCTACCCCGTTCGCACGGCCAGCGACACGTTCGGGCTGGCCTTTTCCATGAACAGCAGTTCCCTTTACGGCAGCATCCTCGACGAGGCCCTCGCTCTGGCCGGGCTCTTTTCAGTGGCGCTGGCCATGTCCGCCATATTCTTCCGCACGCTCTTGCGCCAGCGCGAAGAGGCCGCAAAGCAGGCGGGCATCGCCAGCAAGGCCAAGAGCCGCTTTCTCGCCAACGTCAGCCACGAGATAAGAACGCCGATGAACGCCATCTCCGGAATGGCCCAGCTCCTCGACCGGGATACGGACCTGAACGAGACACAGCGCGAGAACGTCCGAATGATCCTTACCGCCACCGACAACATGATGGAGATCATCAACGACGTTCTGGACATCTCGCGCATCGAGGAAGGCAGGCTGGACCTCGCTCCGGTCGCCACGGACCTGCGCCGGCTGGTTTCCGAACTGGTGGAGATGCACGCCGTCACCGCAGGACAGAAGAGTGTCCGGGTGGAAAAGGTCTTCAGAGACATTCCGCGCTGGGTGCAGGTCGACCCCCTGCGTCTGCGACAGGTGCTGATCAACCTCATCGGGAATGCGGTCAAGTTCACCGATCAGGGGACGGTGACCGTTACCGTCTCGAATGAAGGTCCGGGCGGTCATATTGGGACGCACAAGCTGCTCTTTCGCGTGAGCGACACTGGAACCGGCATCTCCGCCGAAGACATGGAGCGCATATTCACTCCATTCACGCAGGGAAGCGACGAGACACGGCGCTACGGCGGTTCGGGCCTCGGCCTGACCATCTCCAACAGGTTGCTGCGACTCATGGGCAGCCGACTGGAAGCCTCGAGCACCCCCGGCAGCGGAAGCACCTTCGAATTCCATCTTGAACTGTCTCCGGCAGAGCCCGGCCCGGAGCAGGAGACACCCGCCGAAAAGGAGCAACCATCCATGGAGGATACCCGCGTTCTCATAGCAGAGGACATGCCCATGAACCGTCTGCTGCTGGAAAAGAGCCTCGGCTCCATGGGCATCCGAAACGTCGACTGCGTCACCAACGGCGAGGAGGCGGTCGAGAAAGCCCTGAGCGGCCAGTACGACTACATACTGATGGATGTGCGCATGCCTGTCATGGACGGCCTCGAGGCGTCCCGCCGCATCCGCTCCGCAGGCATCGCGACGCCCATTATAGCGCTTACGGCGCAGGCAATGGACGAAGACCGCAAGGCCTGTCTGGACGCAGGCATGAACGCATATCTGCCCAAGCCCTACAAGCTGGACGACCTTCGGGACATCTTCGAAAGATGACACGATACGCACGGTGCGAAAATCATGTTGCCCGAGCGGTGATTACGGTATTCTCCACCCCGGCAGTCGCGCCTCAACCCTGCAACGGATGACGGAGTACGCATGTTACGCAAGATCACTCAGGAATATTACATCCGTGAATTCCAGCTGGGGCCGGAAGATGTGGAAGACCTCATAGAGGCGGCGGAGAGCACCCTGCGCGACAGCGTCGCGGCGCTGGCCGACTGCATCGCCCGAAGCGGCTCGGAACAGGAATTTCGCGAAGCCGCCCACGCGCTCAAGGGCAACCTCATGAACATGGGGCTCAAACCGCAGGCGGAACAGGCACGGCTCATCGAAGCCGCCTCCGACGATCCTGACGAGGCCGCGCCGCTCTTCGAGAAGCTCCGGCAGGAACTGGGCACCTTTTGACATTGCGAGAGACAGCCTGATGAACTACCGACCGAACGTACTGCTCGTCGACGACCAGAAGCTCACCCACGCCATCATCGGCAAGGCGCTGGCGGAGATGGACCTCTCGCTCATGAGCGCCACTTCCGGCCGCGAGGCTCTGGGCATCATCCGCGAAACCGACGTTTCCCTCGTGCTCATGGATCTGATGATGCCCGGCATGGACGGCATCGAGACCGCAAAACGCATCCGGGAAGCCATGGCGCCCCGGCTCGTGCCCGTCATTTTCATAACCGCCGCCTCGCCAAACGAGGACTCGGTACGCCGCGCCTACGAGATGGGCGCCGTGGACTTTCTGTACAAGCCGGTGTCCCCGCCGGTGCTCAAGGCCAAGGTCGGCGTGTTCACCGAGCTGCACCGGCAGCGCATGGAACTCGAGCAACGCAAGGAAGAGTACCGAGACATCATCGAGTCGGTGGCTACAGGCATCCTTACCGTCGACATGCAGTGGCGGGTTGCCGAGGCCAACAGCTCGGCCTGCGCGCAGTTTCAGCTCTCACGCGAAGAGTTCATCGGCACCGGCGTGGAGGAAATCCTCGGCTGCGAAGGACAGGACCTCACTGAGGAGATTTCCGACCTGCTGGACAACAACGTGGCCTTCGCCATGGAAACCCTTGGCCATCGCAGCGACGGGAGCCACTTCAACGCCGACCTTCGCGGAACGGCCGTCATGGCACAGGGCGCGCCCTGCGTCCTGATGTGCGTCAACGACGTTTCCGCCTACAAACGCAACGACTCATCCTGTACAACGGAACCGGTTGCCGGTGCCGTCCGCCCGGGAGAGCGCCAGCCCGGCCCCGAGACACTCAGGGAGTGCCCTCCCGCTCCGGATCACTCCGCCATCCTCGAGGCGGTACCGGTCCCGGTCTACTTCAAGAATCTTCAGGGCGTTATCGTCGGCTGCAACCATTCCTTTCTGGAAGTATTCGAACGCGAGCGCGAACACATCATCGGCAAGAACGTGCACGAACTGCTCCCCGAACAGGTGGCGCAGTCATTCGAGCTCTCGGATCAGGGGCTGCTCGCCGGGCACACGAAGCTGCATACCGTTCACGCCGAGATCAAGAACAGCCACGGGACGCCGCTGCGGCTTGCCTTCCAGAAAACCGTCTACTCGACGGACGGAGTCGCCCCGAGCGGGATTGTCGGAATCATCACCGAAATATCACGCAAGGACGACAGCAACACTCCCGTTCAGGACAGGGACGACCTCTTCGAAGCGGTGCTCTCGGGCATGAGGGCGGCGGTCCTGCTCTATGATCAGGAAACCGGTATTCTGGAGGAAGCGTACGGCGTAGCCGAAGACCTGCTGGAAATGTCGCGCAGCGAGATGATCGGGCACCCCTTCACCGAGCTGGTCTGCACCAGACTGACCTGCCGGGACTGCGACATGTGCCGCAGCTTGCAGGAGCCTCTCCTGCTCAACGAAATGGACACGCGCCTCAAGCGCAGCGACGGGGTCGCGGTGCCGATTCACAGGTCCGTATTCAGGATATCCTTCGGCGGTCGAGACAAGTCGGTCGTGATCATGCTGGACAATTCCCGACGCAAGCTCCTCGAACAGCGGCTCACGCGAGCGCAGAAACTCGAATCCCTCGGCACTCTCGCAACCGGTCTGGCACATGAGGTCAACACGCCCACCCAGTACGTGGGGGACAACCTGCGCTTTCTCGGAGAAGCCACCGGCGACCTCTTCACGATCCTCGATACCCTGGAGAAACGACGCGCCGGGCTGAGTCAGGATTATCCCGATATACTCGAGGTCATCGACAAAAAGGACTACTCCTACCTTAGGCATGACATTCCCGAGTCCATCGACCAGTCGCTGGACGGCATCGACAAGGTGACCAGCATCGTCCGAAGCATGATGCAGTTCTCGCAGCCGGGCAAGGGACGCTGGGGGCGTCACGACCTCAACGCCGCAGTCCGGGACACCATCAACATCACCCGGAGCGCCTGGCGCAAGTGCGCCAGCGTGGACACCAAGCTCGACGACTCGCTTCCCAACATCCATTGCGATGCGGGCGAGATCAATCAGGTCATCCTCAACCTGATCATGAACGCTACCCACGCCATGGCCGACAAGTACGGCGAACAATGCAGCGAGCACGGCACCATCACCGTTTCCACGCGCCATGCCGGCGAAGTGGCCGAGCTGGTTGTGGAAGATACCGGCATCGGAATTCCCGATGAGATCATGGACAAGATTTTCAATCCGTTCTTCACCACGAAGCCGGTCGGGAGAGGGACCGGACAGGGACTGAGCATCGTCCACGCCGCCGTGGTGGAGCGGCATTCGGGCAGCATCGACGTCACTTCGTCCCCCGGCGAAGGGACCCGCGTGCGCGTCCTCCTGCCCTTTGTGAAGGACGAGTTGGAGGGATGATGAAACACGTTCTGTTCGTGGATGACGACAGGAATGTCCTCAGCGGCCTGCGTCGGATGCTTCGCAGCATTCGCAAGGAATGGGACATGGATTTCGCGCCGGGCGGTGCCGAGGCCGTGGACATGCTCAAGGAGAAGGAATACGACGTCGTGGTCAGCGACATGCGCATGCCGGGAATGGATGGCGCACAGCTTCTTGAGAAGGTTCAGGAGAGTTCGCCGGAGACCGTGAGGATCATCCTCTCGGGGCACTCCGAACCTTCCGTCGTGATGCGCTCCGTGCGCACCGCACACCAGTTTCTGAGCAAGCCATGTTCATCCGAGCAACTCATGAAGACGTTGGAGGACTCCTACCGGCTGCGTCAGCTGTTGAGCAGCCCGCGCATCAAGGCCGCCGCTTCCGGTCTGGAGACCCTGCCGAGCATCCCTGACCTCTACGACAGGATCCTCAGAGAGATCGAGCGTCCGGGGTCATCTCTGGATCAGGTGGGCGAGATCATAGCCGAGGACGTGGGCATGACGGCCATGATCCTGAAAATGGTCAACTCATCGTTTTTCGGTTTTTTCCGCGAGATAACCAGCCCGGGGCAGGCCGTGAGCCTGCTGGGCGTGGAAGTTATCAAGGCGCTGGTGCTCAGCGCGCACCTCTTCTCGTCCTTCGACGCCGAAAAAGCGGCTCCGTCGTTCTCCATGGAGAAATTTCGCGCCCACAGCCTCATGGTCGCCAAGCTCAGTGAAGCCATAGCCGAGCACGAAGGCCGCTCCAAACAGGAGCGTGAGCAGTGTTCGGTGGCCGGCATGCTGCACGACATGGGCAAGCTGCTCCTGAGCACGCAGACGCCCACCCAGTACGAGGAAGTTCTGGCGGCCGCGAGGGCTGCCGGCATGGCGGAGCATGAAGCCGAGCAGCGACTGCTTGAGGCCACCCACGGGGAGGCAGGCGCATACCTGCTCGGCCTGTGGGGCGTGCACGGGGAGATCCTCGAGAGCGTAGCCTTTCATCACTCCCCCCGATCATTGCCCGCCGAGACGTTTTCACCGCTGGCAGCGGTTCATGCGGCAGACTATTTCGAACACAAGCACATGGACATTCAGGGAGAGACCGCCTGCGAACTCGACATGGAGTACCTGCGGCAATGCGGCCTTTCGGACCGGATAGAAGAATGGGACGCCCTGTGCTCCAGAATCATCGAAGAGGTGAACGCTCATGACGGATAAGACCGTACTGTTCGTGGATGACGAACCGAACATTCTCGCGAGCTTCCGGCGCAGCCTCGGCAGGAAGTTTTCCATCGACCTCGCGCAGGGACCGGATGAGGCACTTGAAAAGATCAAGAAAAACGGACCGTACGCCGTCGTTGTGAGCGACCTCAAGATGCCCAAGATGAACGGCATCGAACTGCTGAGACGCGTCAAGAAATCTTCTCCGGACACGGTCCGCGTCATCCTCACGGGACATGCCAACCTCGACGCGGCCATATCCGCCGTGAATGAAGGCAGCGTGTTCCGCTTCCTCACCAAGCCCTGCGACACCGAAACCCTGGTCACCATGGTCAAGGCTTCGCTGAGGCAGTACAAGCTGGTCACCGCGGAAAAGGAGCTGCTCCGCGGCACCCTGCGGGGAAGCGTCAAGCTGCTCACCGACATCCTCGCGCTGGTCACGCCCGAAGCCTTCGGCCATACCGAGCGCATAAAGCAGATCGTCGTCGGCACTGCCAACGAGGCGGGGCTGGACAACCCGTGGCGGTACGAGCTGGCCGCCATGCTCTCCATGGTGGGGTACATTTCCGTTGATCCCGAAATCCTCGATAAGAAGTTCAACAACGAGCCCCTCTCGCCGGAAGAAGAGCAGATGCTGGCGATGCACAGCGCCGTGGCCACGGGCCTTCTGGAGAACATCCCCCGGATGCAGGAGGTCATCGACGCCATCGCCGCGCAGGACGACAGGTTCGACGAGAACCCGGAACAGCCGGTGGGCGCGCGCCTGCTGCGTTTGGCCGGCGACTACGAAACCCTCGAACGCGCGGGGCTGGACAAGGACGAAGCCATGGACCGCCTGCGCTCCGACGCCGGTTGCTACGACCCCGAGCTGCTCCGGGCGCTCGAGCGCATGGTCTTCGCCGAAGAGGGGCTGATCCCCATGAGTCTGACCTTCAAGGAGCTCAGGGTTGGCATGCTGCTGACGGCCAACGTGACCACCGAGGACGACGTGCTGCTCATGGCCAAGGGACAGGAACTCAACGAGGTGAGCCTTCTCAGGCTGCAGAACTTCGCCCGCAACAACACCATAAAGGAACCAATAGATGTCCGGGTTTCGGTTGACCACGACAGCGCGGAGCACGAGGAACGAACCTCCGGCTGAAGCCACTTTTTGAAGGATTGACACCCCTTACAGGTGTGCTACCGTTCAACCAGTTTCGACTATTCGTTCATCGAATCCCCCCGGAGGTACCTTGTCCCCGTTCGGAAAGCGCAGCGGCACCAACATGCCGAACACCATGGGAGTGCTGAGCAGGCGCTTTTACAAAACCCAGATTCTCAGCGTAGGCATCATCCTGCTGATCTTCACGCTGTTGTATATCGCGGTCAACGGCTACCGGCTCCGCACGCAGATCGACAGCCGCATCGAAGGTATCAGCGGGCTGGCCTCCACCAGCCTGACCTCCGCGGTCTGGCAGGTGGACCACGCCTCCATCCGGGACTTCGTGGATGCCCTCTTTCTCGACAAGAACGTGGCCTACGTCAGCGTCATCACTGATGAGCGCAACGTCATCAAGCGGGTGCGCACCCCCTACCGGGGCATGGACTTCAGCGACTTCACGCAGGACTCCGGCTTCCTGACCCGCAGTGTCGAGATCAAAAAGTATTCAGAATGGATAGGAACATTCCGAGTAGCCGTGACGCTTGAAAGCATCTGGTTCGAGGTGGCGGTCAACGCCGGGCTGTCGCTGGTGATGGCCATCGTACTGGTCTCGGTCATCTCGCTGACCAGCATCATGTTCACGCGGCGCAAGATATTTCTGCGGCTGACCACGCTGGCGACAACCGCGCGGTCAATCGCCGACGGCAACACCGACTCGCCGATCAAGGACACGGCGAACGACGAGATCGGCGAACTGGCCGGAGCGCTGGAGGACATGCGCCACTCACTGAGTTCGCTCATCGTCAGCCTGCGCGAGGCCAACGTCAAGCTGCGGAACCAGTCCGCCACGCTCGAGGCCGAGGTCAAGGAGCGCACGCTGGAACTGGAAAAGAAAAACGAATCGCTGAACACGGCCCTGCGAGACGCGAGCGAGGCCCGGCTTCAGGCGGAACAGGCCAGCCGCGCCAAAAGCGAATTTCTTGCTGGCATGAGCCACGAAATCCGAACGCCCATGAACGCCATCATAGGCATGGCCGAAAGTCTGACGGAGACAGGCCTTGACGAGACGCAGCTCGAGTACGTGGACGTCCTGAAACATGCGGGCTCCTCGCTGCTCACGCTCATCGACGACATCCTCGACCTCTCCCGCGTGGAGTCCGGCAGAATGGAGCTGGAAAACATCGACTACCGGCTCAAGGCGGTGGTGGAACGCTCTGTGGCGCAGATACGCCCCAAGGCCGCGCACAAGGGAATCTCCCTGAAAACCGAGTTTTCCCACGATCTGCCCGAAACCCTCATCGGCGACCCGACCCGGCTCGGACAGGTGCTCATCAATCTTCTCGACAATGCCGTGAAGTTCACCCCCGAAGGCGAAGTGCGGCTATCCCTGCACCCTTCCGGAGAAAACGGCGACATGCTGCTGGCCTCGGTCACGGACACTGGCATCGGCATCCCCGCGGACAAGCTCGAGTCCATATTCGAATCCTTCACACAGGCTGACGGCTCCACCACGCGGGAGTTCGGCGGCACCGGCCTCGGCCTTTCCATCTGTCGCAAGCTCGTCCACCTCATGGGCGGTCGCATCTGGGCGGAAAGTGAACAGGGCAGAGGCACCAGCTTTTTCTTCACGGTACCGCTGCGCAAAAGCGCCGCGCCGCCGATTCGCGAGGAGTCGCGATCGCTTGAGCAGCCGGAGCTCGCCCCCTGCCGCATCCTGTTGGTGGAGGACTCCCATTACAACACGTTCGTGGTGCAGACCTACCTCAAGGGAACCGCCTGCACCGTCACCGAAGCCGCCAACGGCCAGGAAGGGGTCGAGGCGTTCGAAAGTGGCAATTTCGACCTGATCATCATGGACATGCAAATGCCCGTGATGGACGGGTTCACGGCCATGGGAACCATCCGGGAAATGGAGCGGCAACAGGACCTGCCGCGGATCCCCATCCTTGCCATGACCGCGCACGCTCTCGCCTATGAGGCAGAGCGCTGCATTGCGGCCGGGGCCGACATGCATCTGCCGAAGCCGGTGCTCAAGCACCAGCTCATCCGGGCCATTCACGAGCTCTGCCACCGGAAACCGAAGCCGCAGGAAGCCTCTTCCGAGGCAAACGGCGGCGCCCTTCAGGACGATACGCCGCCGGAGATCCAGGCGCTCGCCCCGCGTTTTCTCGAAAGCATGCTCAGGGAACTCGCCCAGTGCAGCCCCAAGGCTCACTCCGGCGACACGGAGGAGTTGCGCCGCTTCCTTCACAAGCTCGAAGGCGAGGCCGGTGCTTTCGGCTTCCCGGACCTCGACAGTCGGGCCAAGCGCCTGCACCGCGCCGCCCGGGCCGACGATATCGAAACAATCTCCACTCTGCTGCCTCGGCTTAAGGAGGAAATGGAACGCCTGCTCGAATCCGTTCGCGCACAGCAGCCGGACGAACAATGAGCGGGCTCGTGGTCTGGGCTCACGGAGCCGAAGCTCCGCCCTGGGGAACCAAGAGCTTGCGGCTCGCAGCCGTGGCGGCCGAAGCGGGGTTCGAGTTTCAGGCACCGGACTTCAGCGACCTGTCGGACCCCGATGCCAGAGCCGAGCGCCTCGCGACGTTGGTCCGGGAGCTGCGGCCCGACGTCCTCGCAGGTTCGAGCATGGGTGCTTACGCCTGCCTGCGAGCAGCCTCCCGCGGCGGGAATGTTTCCGGACTCTTTCTCACCGCTCCAGCTCTCTTCATACCGGGCTATGCCGTCACCGAGTTCAATACACCTGATGTGCCGACAGAGGTAATACACGGCTGGCGTGACGATATCGTTCCAGTGCAAAACGCCATCCGCTTTGCGCACAGACACAGGGCCACCCTGCACCTTCTTGACGCCGACCATCGGCTTGCCGGACGGACCGAAGACGTGGCGGACTTTTTTCGGCTGTTCCTGAACTCCCTCCGACGAGGGGCACCCTGTCGGGGATGACGGAATCGGTGGACTAGTGTAGGATCACTCCGGTCGGGATACCATCAAGCCGGGACCGGAACATGCCGAAGATCAAGGGCTTCAGGTCAATTGCCTCGCAACTCACGTACGGGTTCATCCTCCTCGCGGTGATATCCGTTTTCACGTCAGGCGGCCTGCTTCTCACCATCGCCCACAACTTTACCTCCCAGGACAGGCAACGGCTGCTCTCCCTCGAAGGAAGACTCGCCGCCGAGCGCATCAACGGATACTCCGAAGGACTATTCAACCGGCTGAACTATCTGGCAAACATACCGGACATCATGGGACTGCCGCCGGAATCGGTGCGGAGTCTGCTTGAAGGGCTCGCACGACTGAACAGCGCCTACACGGCCTTGTGCGTCGCTGATCTCGACGGCACCCCGGTGGCAACGGCGGGCCGGGACATCCCTTCCGAGCTTGCGACCAACGAAGTCTTCTCCATGGCCGCCGAGTCCCGCTTCAACGCCATTGGCCCTCTGGAAACGCTCCCGGGAAGGGACGTCCCCGCCATAGAGGTCGCGGTTCCCATCCGCGACGACAGCGGGATCACCAAAGGGGTCTTCTGGGCGCGAATAAACCTCAAGTACCTGATGCTCGTGCTCGGCGATCTGCCCATCGGCAGGACCGGGTACGGATACATCCTTGATGACCGCGACTTCGTCATCGCGCTGGACGCCAAAGGCGACCCGTTGCTGAAGAAGCTCGAAAGCGACCAACTTGCCGAACGCTTCGCCCGCGGGCGGGGCTATGGCGCAAGAGGGGAATCATACACGGGCTTCAGAGGCGAGAAGGTGCTCGGCACCATGTCTCCGGTCACGAGCCTCGGGCTCAGGCTGATCGTGGAAATGCCGCAGGCGGAGATTCACAAACCCCAGCGCATCATGATCAACGCCATGGGAGCGACGCTGCTCATCCTCGGCCTGCTCGGGGGGCTCTTGGCGTACTATTATTCCCGGCGGGTGGTGACTCCTCTGAACACCCTGACCCGCGCGGTGGAACAGGTGGGCAGAGGAGACCTGAGGATTTCCATGGATTACGACAGTCCCAACGAGCTCGGGATTCTCGCTCGCAACTTCAACACCATGACCTCACGGCTGCGGGAACTGTTGCAAAACCTCAACGAGGAGATCCACGAACGCAGACAGGCCGAAAAAGCCCTGCGACTGGCGGAAGAGCGCTACAGAAGCATCTTCGAGCGGGCACAGGAAGGCATCGTACAGGCAGACGCCGACGGCAACTTCATCATGGTCAACCCAGCCGCGGCCAGAATTTTCGGCTTCGACACCCCCGAGGCGCTGCTCGAATTCACCAAACAACAGGCCGAGAGCCTCTACGTGTACCCGCCCCAGCGCTCGCATTTCATTGATACCCTGCGAAAAGGCACCCCGGTGGGAGGTGAGGAAATCGAGATGGTCCGACGCGATGGGGAACACATCTGGGTGTACATTCTTGCTCAACCCATCACGGATGCCGATGGTCGGCTGCTGCGGATCGACGCCACGTTTCAGGATGTCACCGAACGCCACAAGGCCGAGGACGCGCTCGCCGAACTCAACGCCAACCTCGAACGAACCGTGCAGCAGCGCACGCACGACCTCTTCAGCAAGGCGCAAGAGCTTGAGGAGGCCAACCACAGGCTGCGGCAGCTTGACAGGATGAAATCGGCGTTTCTTTCCTCGGTGTCCCACGAACTGCGCACGCCGCTTACCTCGATACTCGGCTTCGCCAAGCTCATCCGCAAGGAGTTCCAGCGCACCTTCTCCAGAAGCTGCAAGGACGATGACAACCTTGAACGCAGGGCCTACCGTATCGTCAAAAATCTTCAGGTCGTGGAAAAGGAAGGCGACCGCCTGACAAGGCTTGTCAATGAAGTGCTGGACCTGAACAAGATCGAATCCGGAAAGGTCGACTGGCATTACGAGGATGTGGACATCGAGGAGCTTGTCGGCCATGCCGCTTCGCTGGTGCAAGGGCAGTTCTCCGGCAAGCCCGGGGTTGAACTGCACGCGCAGGCCTCGCCCGATATGCCCCTGATCCGGGTGGATCGCGACAGGATGACGCAGGTACTCATAAACCTGCTCAGCAACGCCGAAAAGTTCACCGACTCCGGAACCGTGACCATCAGGGCCACCGGGCCGGGATCGAACCTCGTCAGAATCGAAGTGGCCGACACCGGGCGCGGCATCCACGAAGAAGAGTTGGAAGCCATCTTCGACAAGTTCCAGCAGGTGCGCCAGGGCGACACGCTGCGCTCAAGCCGACAGGGAAGCGGACTCGGGCTGGCCATCAGCAGAAACATCGTGGAACACCACGGCGGGCGCATCTGGGCCGAGTCCCGGCCCGGGCGCGGAAGCACGTTCATCATCGAGCTGCCGCTCGTCTTCGCCTCCGACGAGGACCAGCCCGCCACGCACGCCGCAGACGAGACGGCGCCTCTCGTGCTCGTGGTGGACGACGACGCGGGCCAGCGCCACTACCTTTCGGGCATTCTTTCACGGGCAGGCTTCAGAACCGAGACCGCAGGCGACGGCGGCACGGCGCTCAGGCTTGCACGCCGGATGCGCCCGGACCTCATCACCATGGATGTCATGATGCCGGGCATGGACGGCGCGGAGACCGTGGAATGGCTGAAGAAGGACCCCGAGCTCGCGGACATACCGGTCATCGTGCTGACCGTCATTCAGGACGAAAGCCGAAACATCGGTCAGGCAAGCCTGAACAAGCCGGTGGCGCCGCAGCGACTCATCGACACTGCCCACGCACTCCTAAACATCGGAGACAACAATCGATAACCCACCAAGCCGTGCCGCGGAACATCATGGCATGTTATAATCTGGCACTCGAAATGGGTTTTTCGCACATCCGGTTTGACCAATTTTCTCACCCTGTGATACGTTCGCACTAAGCTTCAATAATCAAAGCAGTGGAGGGTGGAGAACATGTTTGAAAAGAATCTAACCAAGAAAATGCAGGACGTGGTTCTTGACGGTCAGATCGCGGCGAAGGAGGTGTGCCGCAAAATCAACAAGCCCTACTCCACCCTGCTTCGGGAGCTCAACCCCTTCGACACTCACGCCAAGCTCGGCGCCGAGACCATGTTCGACATCATCCGCGTCACAAAGAACGTGGCGGTGCTCGAATTCATGGCCCGCGAACTCGGCTATTCGCTCAAGCCCACCGGTGAAGAGCAAGCGAGCAAAAAGAGCAAGAGCGACGGCGCAGCCATAATGATGTAACGGTTTCTTGTCAGAACCGCCTTAGAAATCCCGGGACACTCTTTGACTTTTCCCGGGGTTTCGTATTTATTTGTCCCTTTGTACGGAGAATACACCACGAGGAGGATACAGGGCATGTCCCAAACCAAATTCGAACAGGCGCTGGCCTTTGGCCGTCCGCCGAACATTCAGGAACTCTTTCCCAACTCGCAGGCCCTGATCGTCAGCGGGAAAGTCATTGACCGCGCCTGCCTGAAAAAAGGCAAATGCATGACCATCGCGGCCAACGGCCGCAACATCTTCGTCATCGAAGGTGCCCTCAAGGCAGCCCAGAGAGCCAATGCTGCCCTTATCCTTGAAATCGCCCGCAGTGAATCGACCTACTGCCCCACCAACATGTGGAACCTCGCCCGCCGGGTGGACGCGCTGTGCAACCAGTACGGCATCACCATCCCCGTGGCGATCCACGCCGACCATTACGTCATAAAGAAATGGGACGACGTGGCGGTGGCCGAGAGGGAGATTCCTACGCTTTTCGATGCTGGCATCACTTCTATCGCCGTGGATGCGTCCCACCTCCCCGACGACCAGAACCTGCTGGCAAACATCAAGCTGAACCCGATCATCCCCGACTGGGCCGGCTACGAAACCGAGGTGGGCGAAATCAAGGGCAAGCACGGCCTCTCCACCCCGGTGGAGGCCAAATTCCTCATCGAGGGCTTGAACGCGCACGACATTTGCCCCGACTGGATCGCCATGAACAACGGCACCACGCACGGCATCGAGGACACCGGCGGCGGCATCCAGGTGGAGCTGACCGCTGAAATCCACGAGGCCATCAAGCCGTTCGGCACCTCCGGCGCCCAGCACGGCACCTCGGGCAACCACACCGACCGCCTCCAGCGTGTTGCGGAGGAAACCCGCACCACCAAGGCCAACGTGGCAACCGCCCTGCAGATGATCGGTTTCGGCGTGAAGGTCAACGACTACGGCAACGCCATCATGACCGACGGCGAGTTCGAAAAGGTCGAAGGCCGCGGCATGAGTGAAGAACTCTGGGAAGAAATCACTGAGTACGCCAAAGCCAACAACCTCAAGGGCGGCGACTATAAGAAACTGAACCTGCCCTTCGAGCGCAGGCTGCTGGGCGAACCCCGCGAAGTCCGTGAGCGCATGGCCAAGGCCATCGAGGACTTCATCTACGACCTGCTGGTCAACGTCTTCAATGCCGGCGACACCGCCGATCTGGCCTACGATTTGCTCATCGAAGCCGGTTCGCACGATCTGGGCCCCAAGGTGGGACGCGTAACCGATCCCGCGGAATGGACCGAAGAGAAAATCCGCGAGAAGGCAGCCGCCATCGACACCGACAAGGGTCCGGAAGGCGACTACGACGACTAGACGACTCAAGTCACCGAGCACAAACAAGCCCCCGCTTCCGAGGAAGCGGGGGCTTTCGTTTTCCGCGAGAGTGTGTGCTAGTCGACCTTTTCGAGATAGGATTCGAAGGCCGGGACGGCGGGTTCGCCGTCAACGGTGGTCACGCCGTCGAGCCAGCGCTTGTAGGTCTCGGGGTTGTTTTCAACCCACTGCAGACCTGCTTCGCGCGGGCTGAGGGAGCCGTTTTCGTGCAGGGTGGTCATGATCTGGTTCATCATGGAGATGGGGAAGGTCATGTTCTTGAGCAGCTTTGCGGCATTGGGATTCTCTTTCTGGAATCCTGCGCGGATATTGGTCCAGACGGTTGCGGTGCCGTCGTTGCCGCCGAAGGTCTCGGCGGTGCTGCCCTTGAGGTAGGTCATGTCGATACGCTCGTTCATGCTGTGGGGTGCCCAGCCGAGGAACACGGCCCATTTTTCGTCCTTGGTATAGGACTGCACCTGCGCGAGCATACCGGCTTCACTGGACGGGACCAGCTTAAATTTGCCGAGACCGAACATGTCTTCGTCGATCATTTTCTGAATGATCTGGTTACCGTCGTTGCCTGCCTCGATGCCGAAGATCGTCCATTCGAGCTTATCCCCGAATTTGGCAATGTCCTTGAAGTGCGTGAGACCGGCCTCGGCGCAATAGGAAGGCACGGCCAGCGTGTACTTGGCGCCCGGCATGTTCGCCACCCAGTTGAGCACGCTGCCTTCTTCAATGTAGGGCTCCACCATGGAGGCCTGAGACGGCATCCAGTTGCCCATGAAGGCTTCTGCATCGCCCGTGGCCATGGCCTTGAAGGCGATGGGAACGGATACCATGAGGTTTTCGGCGTTGTAGCCGAGGCTGTCCAGAATGGAGACGGCCAGCTCAGTCTTGATGGTCACCCCGGTCCAGCCAACGCTTGCAATCTTGATCTTGTCTTTCGCTGCAAACGCGCCGGTTGCGGTGAAGGTGAATACTGCTGCGACGAGAACGACAGCGGCGAGAATTCGCCTGAAGGGGTCCAACATCATAACTCCTCTGTTACGGTTAACAGGGGCGGAGCCGCCTCTGGGACGGCTCGACGCTACCCGGTATTAAAAAAAGACGCTTTGCGCATTACGGTTTCCGTCCGCCTATGCGCCGAACCAGTTGAGCGCCTTGGTCGCATGGTTGCGATAGACATGCTTGACCTCGGTGTACTCCTCCAGCCCCATGCGACCCAGCTCACGGCCGAGACCGGACTGCTTGTAGCCGCCCCAAGGGGCCTGAACGAAGTAGACGTTGAAGTCGTTGATCCAGACCGTGCCGAAGCGAAGCGCCTTGGAAACGCGCTCGATGCGGTTGGGATCGTTGGTCCAGAACCCGGCGGAGAGACCGTAAACGGTGCTGTTGGCACGCTTGACCGCCTCTTCCTCGGTGCTGAACTTTTCTATGGTGATGATGGGGCCGAAGGTCTCCTCCTGCACGATGCGCATATCGTTCTCGCACTCCGTGAACAGGGTCGGCATATAGAAATAGCCGTCCTTCAGGGCTTCGTCGTCCGGGCGACAACCGCCCAGCAGAAGCCTGGCGCCTTCCTTCTTGCCGATCTCGCCGTAGTCTTCCACCTTGGCGAGGTGTTCGGCGGAGGTCAGCGGTCCCATCTGCGTGTCGTCGTCAAAGCCGTTGCCCAGCTTGATGCGCTCCATGCGCTTGCGAAGCTCCTCCACGAAACGGTCGTGGATGCCCTCCTGCACGAGGATGCGCGCTCCGGCGGAGCAGATCTGTCCGGCGTGGAAGAAGACCCCGTTGAGGGCGTAGTCCACGGCCAGATCGAAGTCGGCGTCGTCGAAGATGATGTTCGGGTTCTTGCCGCCGAGCTCCAGCGCGACCTTCTTCACGTTGCCGGTGGCGGCGCGCATGATGGTCTTGCCGGTCTCGATGCCGCCGGTGAACGAGATGAGGTCCACATCGTGGCTTTCAGACAGCTCGGCGCCCACTTCGGCACCGGGGCCGAGCACGGTGTTGACCACACCCTTGGGGAATCCGGCCTCTTCGGCCAGTTCAGTGACCTTGATGGTGGTCAGCGGCGTGATCTCACTGGGCTTCATGACCACGGTGCAACCCGCCGCCAGCGCGGGGGCCATCTTCCACGAGGCCTGAAGCAGCGGATAGTTCCACGGCGATATCTGACCACACACGCCCACCGGCTCGCGCATGACGTAGCTGGTGGTGTCAGGGACCGGGGACTCGATGACCTCGCCGCCGTCCTTGTCGGCCAGCCCGGCGAAGTAGCGGAAGATGCCCGCGATGTCGTCCATGTCCCAGCGGCTTTCCTCCACCGTCTTGCCGGTGTCGAGGCTTTCCAGCCGGGCCAGCTCCTCGTGGTCGCGCTCGATCAGCTCCGCCAGCTTGAAGACCAGCCGGGCGCGCTCGGCGGCCGGGGTCTGGGGCCAGCCGCCCTCGTCGAACGCGCGACGAGCGGCGGCAATGGCCCGGCGGGTCTCGTCGCGTCCCGCTTCAGGGACGCTGGCGATGACCGATGAGTCGAACGGGTTCAGGATTTCGCGCTCCTTGCCGGAGTCCGCGGCCACCCATTCACCGTCTATGTACATTTTCTTGCGAATCATGGGATGCTCCCGTGAGCCTTAGGCTTCGTCGTGCTTGTAGTAAGGCACGTTTTCCGGAGCCAGCGGGGTGTTGCCCAGAATCATGTCGGCGGCCTTCTCCGCGATCATCATGACCGGAGCGTAGATGTTGCCGTTGGTGATGTAAGGCATGACCGAGGCGTCCACCACGCGCAGTCCGTCCACGCCGTGCACGCGCATTTCCGGGTCGGTGACGGCCATATCATGCGTACCCATAGCACAGGTGCAGCTCGGATGATATGCGGACTCGCCTTCGCGGGCGACGAAGTCGAGGATCTCCTCGTCGGTCTGGGCCTGATCGCCCGGGGCCAGTTCGCGGCCGCGCAGCTCGTCGAATGCGGGCTGGGTCATGATCTCGCGGGTCTTGCGGATCGCTTCCACCCACTCGCGACGCTCCTGCTCGGTGGAGAGGTAGTTGAACAGGATGCTCGGGTAGTCGCCCGGATTGTCGGACTTGATCTTCACGTGTCCGCGAACGTCCGTGTTCATGGGGCCGACGTGAACCTGATAACCATGCCCTTCGGCCGGAGCCGAGCCGTCGTAGCGGATGGCGATGGGCAGGAAGTGGTACTGCAGGTTCGGGTATTCCACCTGGTCGTTGCTGCGAATGAATCCACCCGCCTCGAAATGGTTGGTCGCGGCTTCGCCGGTGTGTCCGAAGAGCCATTTGAGACCGATCCACGGCTGGTTGTACCATTTGAGCGCCGGGTACATGGAGACCGGCTTCTTGCAGGCGTACTGCACGTAGAGTTCGAGGTGATCCTGCAGGTTCTCACCCACGCCGGGCAGATCCTGGACCACGTCGATACCCAGGGAGGACAGCTCGGAGGCGTTTCCGATACCGGAAAGCTGAAGCAGCTGCGGAGAGTTGATGGCGCCGCCGCAGGAGATGATCTCGCCGCCGTAGGCCTGCATGGTGCGGCGACCCTTGGTGTACTCGACACCCACGGCGCGCTTGCCCTGGAACAGGATGCGGTTCGTGTGGGCCTTGCATTTCACGGTGAGATTGCGGCGGTTCTTGACCGTATGGACGTAGGCGCGCGCCGCGTTGTGGCGACGGCCCTGATAGGTGTTGCGGTCGAACTTGCCGAAGCCTTCCTGCTGATAGCCGTTCACGTCCTTGGTCAGCGGATAGCCAGCCTGCTGAACGGCGTTGAAGAACGCGTTGAACAGCGGGTTGTCGCACTCGGGAGTGGTCAGGTAGAGCGGCCCCACGGCGCCCTGGTACTCGTCGGCACCGGCGGTGCGGCACTCGAAGCGGCGGAAATACGGCAGGCAGTGCGCGTAGGACCAGTCTTCCATGCCGTCGTCCTTGGACCACTTATCATAATCCATGGCGTTGCCGCGGATGTAGATCATGCCGTTGATGCAGCTGGATCCACCGAGGACCTTGCCGCGCGGCTGATAGATGCGGCGGTTGTTCATCCACGGCTCCGGCTCGGACTCGTACCACCAGTTGTAGGTCTTGCCTGCCAGCGGATAGGTCAGCGCGGCGGGCATGTGGATGCGGAAGTCCAGACGATGGTCGGGACGCCCGGCCTCCAGCACCAGAACCTTGGTCTTGGGGTCCGCGCTGAGGCGGTTGGCGAGCACAGAGCCCGCGGAACCGCCGCCGATGATTATGTAATCGTAATGTTTCATGGTCGCACTCCGTTTGTGGCTATTCACTGATTTCGTTGAGGAAGGGCATCTCGTTTTCCTGCCGTGTCCCGTTCCTCTCCTCGACGCATTGGCGCAGCAGGACATAGTGATGTCCAATGAACGAGAGGGCGCGCATCGGCTCACCCGCTGCAATGGCCCGTGCCGTATCGCTCCAGTTGGCGGCCGCCTTTTCACGATACACCGGATCTTCATACAGCGCGTAATCGTGGGAACTGAATCCCATCTGCAGGGCGTGCATCACCCACTCGAAGAGCGGGTTTCTCGCCATGCGCGCCAGCATTATGTTCAGCTTGCGGTCCAGCTCACCGGCCTCGTTCAGGTCGGGAGCGGAATCGCGAAGCATTGCCTCCAGTTTTCTGGCACCCCGGTACAGCTCTTCCTTTTCGGAGCTCTCCGCGCGGGCGATGGCCAGCTCGGTTATGGAGCGGTCCATGCTCTCGCGAAACTCGATGAGCTTCTCCGGGTCAAAGGGATGCTGCTTCAAAAAGAGAGTCAGCGACTCGGACACGTTGTCCACGCCGATTTCGCGCACATAGGCTCCGCCTTTTGCGCCCTTCTTCACTTCCAGCAAGCCCTTCTGCTTGAGTATTTTGATCGCCTCGCGCACGACGCCCCTGCCGGTCCCGAACTGGGCCTGCATGTCACGCTCGCTCGGCAGCCGCTCCCCCGGAGCCAGCCTGCCGTCCATGATGGCAGCCTCCACCTGAAGGGCGATCTCCTCAGTGGCGCGACCCATCTTTACGGGCATGAACAAATTCTGGGCATCAATAACAGCACTCATTGGTATTACCTTATTTCGAAAATTTGGGGCAAAAAAACCACTTTTCTCGCGAAAACATGTCCGTTTCGCTCAAATGGTACGACCATTAACTGCCACCCTCTCGTTCGGTTGTCAACCCTCCCCTTATCCTCGTTATGGGAAACCTCATACACCCCACAAGCAAACACCCGTTTAAACTGGTTTTTTGATTTTCCATCTTATCAACCCTTTATAATCGTTATAATGCCTTCACAGTTATGCCTTCATGAGGTACCCAGAAGACAGGGACAATGTTCGAAGCCATTCGGAACGGGCGGGCCTGCATGACACTTTGCTACAGTACTCAGGTCATTTCCGGTGCTTCAAAAACCTATGGGGAAAAACATGTTCAAGTGGCTCAACGGCAGTCTTGCCCGCGCAATTCTTTTTCCACTGATTACAATTGTCGTTATCAGTGTCGCGGCGCTGGTATATTACGTTAACGAATCTTCATACAAACTGGTACTCGACAGCGAAACGCAGGCTGCCGCCAGTCAGGCCGACGCCATACGCTCCGCACTCGGCATGTTCATTGAGGACAGCGGAGCAACGGCGAAATCGCTGGCTGCAAGGGAAGATGTCATCTCTTCCATGAAAAACGGAGACTCGCGCACCGTCTCGATTCTGGAGAATCTGGCGCGCAACAACGAGAACCTCTGGGGGGCTCTGGCCTTCGGCCTTGACGGGACCGTTACCGGCGGCATCACGGGGGACGGGTCACGTGTTTCCGGAGTGGATATCAGCCAAAGGAACTATGTCCGGTCCGCGCTCAACGGAGAAGGTCAATACATCTCCGAGATATTCAGGTCCAAGACCGGGGACGCGCTGCTGTTTGCCATCAGCGTCCCGGTTTACGATGAACAGCGCAACCTGCTTGGCGGGATTGCGCTTCTGGCCAACTGGGAGGGCTTCACCAAAAAGTTCATCGATCCGGTCGTTATCGGTCATGAGGGATACGCTTTCATCTTGGACTCCGAAGGACGCTTCATCCACCATCCCAAAAACAAATCCCTCATCCTGAGCGATCAGAGCAACAACTCGTTCGTACGCGAGGCACTTCAACGCGACAACGGCATGATCTTCTATGACTGGCAGGGCGACAGCAAGGTCATGGTTTTCCGCACAGATGCCCACACCGGCTGGATCATCTGCATGAGCGCCTACGAAAAAGATCTCGCCTCCGGGGCAGTCCGTCAGGGATACACCCTCGCCGGAGTTGGGGCGGTCAGCGTTCTCATCATCATCGCTCTCATCGTCATGCTTCTGCGCAGGCTTGTGGTGGCGCCTGTGACCATGGGCATGAACGTCTCGGCACAAATGGCCGACGGGGACCTCCGCAACCAGACCGATTCGGACTCCGCCAACGAGCTGGGCCGCCTCATGCGCTCACTGGGTCGGATGACCCGCTCGCTCAAGAACATCGTGGCCCGCGTGAAGGGCGCCGCCGAGCTGGTGGCTGCCGGAAGCGAGGAGCTCGCCGCCGCCGCGGAGCAGATGTCCGAAGGCAGCACCGAGCAGGCCGCTTCCGTGGAGGAGATCGCCGCCTCCATGGAGGAGATGACCGCCAACATCACCCAGAACACGCACCGCGTGAAGCAGACCGAGGACCTCGCGGTCCAGACTGCGAAAAACGCCACGGAAGGCGGCGAGGCCGTGCGCCAGACCGTCGAAGCCATGCGCAACATCGCCGACCGCACCTCCATCATCGAGGAGATTGCGCGCCAGACCAACCTGCTGGCCCTGAACGCCGCCATCGAGGCCGCCCGGGCCGGCGAACACGGCAAGGGTTTCGCGGTGGTCGCCGCGGAAGTCAGGAAGCTGGCCGAACGCAGCGGGGTCGCCGCCAGCGAGATCAGCGAACTCACCGGCGACAGCCTGCACATCGCCGAAAAGGCCGGACACATGCTGGAGACAATGGTTGCGGACATAGACCGCAACAAGGAGCTGGTGCAGGAAGTGAACGTCGCAAGCCTGCAGCAGAACGACGCCGCCCAGCAGATATCCGAATCCATCCAGCACCTCGACACGGTGGTGCAGAAGAACGCCTCCCTTTCGGAAGAGGTCTCGGCCACGTCGCAGGAGCTTTCCGGACAGGCGGTTCAGTTGCAGGAGACCATGGAATTCTTCAAACTGGACGTCGACCACTCATCTGGAAACAACGGCCGGAAACAAATCAAGGTGGAAACGAAAAAGGCACGGAAGGCTGAACCCAGAGCTCTGCCTTACAACGAGGAAAGCCAAGAGGAATTCGAACGCTTCTAGGGCCCACGCCAAAGAACGTCAAAAGGCGGCATCCATCGGGGTGCCGCCTTTTTTTGCATGTTTCACCTCGCATTCACCTGCGGGAATAGCGCCTGCCAAAGAGCATGACGCCCAGCAAGCCTGCGGCGAGCAAGCCGATCGTGGCCGGTTCGGGGACCGGGTCGGGCGTAAGGACCTGACCGTTGCGGATTTCAAACAGATAACGTCCCGCCTCGTCGACGTTGGTGCCCGCAGCCAGGGCGTTGGGGCCGCCGTCGAGGAAGGCGCCGTTGACCCGCGATCCGGGGAATTCATAGAAAGTACCCGCACCGTTCGAGTATCCCACCGCGGCAGAAGTCCCGCCTACTCCTCCGGTGCCGTCTGAGGCGTCTCCGGTCTCCCATTGAATCTGACCGTAGTTGAACTCCATGTCGAAATCACCCGGATTGATGTCGCCACGGTCGCGCAGGACCACCTGGAAGGTGTTCAGCAGGTCAGTGTTCTGGGCATAGTACCCCACTTCGAACCAGTTCACGCCGAAAGCGTTGCGGCCGCCGAGCAGGTCCTGTCCATAGGTCAGGTTATTGCCGGAACGGGTGTCCACGTCCGCAAAGAACGGGGCTATGAGCGGAGTCGCCGAGGTCTGGATGCCGAACGGCGTGTAGGTGCTCATGGACGAGTTGAAGGTAATGTTGCCGTTGTTGTTCACGTACGCCTGACTGTAGTTGATTCCCGAAAAGTTGATGGTGAAGCCGAGGTTCACCGCCCCGGTCGAACCGTCGTCATTGCCTGCAAGGGTGGAACCGTCGAACAGCCCGGTCCGGATGGCCGAGGCCTCGGTCACGCTCGCACCTCCGCCCACTGCGAGGAATGACAGCAACAACACTGTTGATACGTAACAAAGCAACCGCGTGCTCACTGGGCACCTCCTTTCGTCGATGGATGCTTTTCTGGCCGCCCCCTTCCTCAGGGACCCCTCCTGACTCAAGCAAAAAACATTCCCCGAAAAGTAGTGTGCAATCTCGGGAAATTACCCCAAAAACACCTCCTGAAAACGGTAAATTTTCCCGACAGAACCGTAAGCAAAATCGACGCAGCAGGACAACAAGATCGACCGAGCAACTTTCCAAACATAAACTCGTTAGAACGGGTTGACTGCCCCCGCTGCAGGAGATACGGGACAATAAGGAAAGAAAGGAGTGAAGGGATGAAAAAATTCGGGACAATTCTTGTTTGCTTGAGCGTCATGATGCTTGCCTTCGCAGGCACGGTTCAAGCGCAGAACGGTGGGTTCTACGGTGCCCTCAAGGCCGGTGGAAGCTGGATGGACCAGAGCGGTCCGGGCGTGAGCGACAACGCCACCTCCGCCATTACCACCAGCACTGACTGGGATGACGACGGAGCCCTGTTCGGCGCGGCCGTTGGCTACAACTGGGTCGACATGGACGTTCCGGTCCGCACCGAGCTTGAGTACATGTACCACACACCCATTGAGTACAAGTACACCAACAGCAGCAACTCGACCAGCTTCAAGAACGAAATCACGGTCCAGACGGTGTTCGTGAACGCTGCCTGGGACTGGCACAATGACACGGACTTTGTGCCCTACGTCACCGCCGGTGCGGGTGTGGCCATCATCGATGAAGACTACAGCGCATCCGGAATGACCCTCTCTTCCTCCAGCGACACGACGACCAACTTCGCATACAACGTTGGCGCCGGTGTGGCCTGGGAGATGACTGAGAACTGGCTCCTTGATCTCAGCTACCGCTACGAGGACTATGGTAACACCTCGGGTTCCGTCACCGGATCTTCCACAGGCCTGACCGAGACTTTCGACAAGGTTAAAGACCTCTCGAGCCACAACGCCATTCTTGGTATCAGATACCAATTCTAGAGACTAGAGAACGCCTGCTTACGAAACCCCGTCTTCGGACGGGGTTTTGTTTTTGGTTTCACTGGTGTTGTTACCAGCAAAACTCAGGAGTGCCGACATGGTATTCTTGTGCAAGCTCCTCCCGCTACACCCTCTCCGTGCTTTCAGGGTCTCTCAGGTCCTGTATCGCACACCCCAATGGCGCGCCCCACGCCGAGAAGCTATCGCCGTACACATCGCGAGTTGATCCACCTGCCGCGCTCCCCAAAAGAAGCACATAAAAAAGCTCCGATCTTTCGATCGGAGCTTTATACTAGCGGCTTGGTGCCGAAGAGAAGACTCGAACTTCCACGGGATCGCTCCCACATGAACCTGAATCATGCGTGTCTACCAATTCCACCACTTCGGCACGCGGAGAATGTGTTTATATTCTCAGCCCCTGCTTGGCAAGCATTTTCTGCAATTTTTTTCCATGAATTGTACAAACGCTTGCGGCATGTATCATTGCCTAAAGCAGAGCTAGCAAAGACGAGCCCCGTTCGGTACGGCACGATCCGGACCGACGAGAACCACGGCCCCGTCATCGTCATGCAATCCGGTGACGAGACACTGAGACATGAACGGGCCGACCTGTTTCTCCGGAAAGTTGACCACGGCCACAACCTGACGGCCTACAAGCGCATCCGCGGCATATTTTTCAGTGATCTGCGCGCTGGACTTGAGCACGCCGATCTCCGGACCGAAATCCACCCACACCTTCAACGCAGGGCGCCTCGCCTCTGGAAACGCCTCGGCCCGGACCACGGTTCCGCAGCGCAACTGCACCTTGTCAAAATCCTTCCATTCTATCGTATCCATTCCGGTTCCTCCGAGACCGTCAGGTAGCACTTCAGGCCCGCAAAGCCGAGCATGGAAACAGGCTACCTCGTGCAACCGAGCGTCGTGCGGCCAAAACCGACGGCTAGTCCTGTCAGGACGAAGTCCAACAGGAGGCAACGCCTAGTTCGACACCCCGCGGCGCCGAAGAGCGACGTACGATTTGCGCCCGGCCATGCGAACCGCCAGCGCCGCCGCTCCGAAGATTGCCGCAAGACCGAGGTGTGCCACATCCAAAATCATGGTCTCAAACGGTCCGAAGGGAACGCCGGGCAGGTTCTTGTACATTCTGGCGGCGCCGGTCAGGACCAGAGCGAGGACGAGAGCGGCCCGCATCATTCCGCTTCCCGTCAAACGGAGCTCGAGACTCCAGTCCCTGACCCAGCGCACGACCATGTAGGAGAGGAGGGCGATGAAAAACATTGCCGCAAGATAATGCAGCTTGTGTACGATGAATGGGTCCCCGGTCCAGGCCAGTCCGGGTATATCACTAAGGTAATACCTGCGCGCCAGCGGCATCTGCAAAAGGCCCGTAACACCCAGAAACGCCGTCAGCGCGACGAACACTCGAGCCAGCTGCTTGGACAATCCGGTCCTACTCGTCATTTTTATCCTCCCGCCCCATAAGCGCGGAGCCGAGTCCCAGCATGCCGGCGGCGATTCCGGCCACTGGCGCCAAGAGCGTAGCGGTCGCCAACGTGGTTTCATCGTTCATGAGATTCTCCACCGGCTCCAGATGCGGCCTGCCCTTGCCCTTTTCCACGGCATTGTTCAACAGCTCGAAGGGAACAGGGGAAACATAGAACGTGTTGGTCCCTCCATTCTCTTCGGCCCCGTAAAGGAAGCCGCCGGTCTTCTCCGCGAGCGCCTCAGCTCTTTGCAGGACTTCTTTTCTGGGGCCGATGGTCTGCACCTGCACGGGACAGACCTCGATACACCCCGGGAGCTTGCCGTCCGCAATGCGTTCGCGACACCGGTCGCACTTGTACATGACACCGTTTCCGGCGAATCCGGGCATCAGGCTGCGGTAAAGCCCCACACCGCTCTGCCGCTGCGGAATGTCCCAAGGACACACGGACCGGCACTTGGCCCCGCCGAGACAGACCTCGTCATTGATGAAGGTGATGCCGCGCTCGTCCGTGCCACAGGCTCCGAACGGACAGAGATTGGCGCACGGCGCGTTTCGACAGTGCATGCACCGCCGCGGCACGTGAATGGTGCGTAGCTCGCCCTCATGCTCCACCTCCGCGGTCTGGATGTAAAGCCAGTTGTAGGGAGTGAGCCTGTCGTCCACGTCCCGTCTGTCCGACCAGTCCTCCACCTTGACCCGCTTTTCGGGATGCATGACGGGAAACGGCTTTTCCGGCTCGGGATAGCGGTGCGCGTTCACGTCGCGACACGCGTACACGCACTCGCGGCAGCCGATGCACTTGGACAGGTCCAGAAGCGTGGCCAGCTCTTCCCCGTTCCGAGCGGCCCGCACAGTGCCCGGAAGAAGCGCCGAGGCTCCACCGATGCCGACGCTCTTGAGAAACGCGCGGCGGCTGAAGCCACTTTTTTTCGTTTCAGGCATATAAGCTCCGTTATGACTGGCTTGTATTCAGGCGGCTCGTGGCCGCAGTCTGTACAAAGCATGCATCATGCCAGTTCTCAACACACTCCGATGCAGGCAATTATATTGCTGATCGGGACATTCCACCCGCATTGCGCTTGCCATTTTGCACAACTGTACATAGACATATGATTAAACAGGTGGTCAAATAATGACGGAGCAGGAAATCCTCAGGCATCTGCCGGAAATAGTGAACACCATGAACGACGGGCTGTTTCTGGTACGCCCGGACGGAACCATCATGATGGTCAACGACGCGCTTTCGCGCATCACGGGGTATTCCCGCGAAGAGCTGCTGGAGAGCCCGTGCAGCGTGTTGGAGTGCGACATCTGCCGCATCGCCCGGCGCAAGGGCAGCAAGCACTGGTGCGCCCTGTTCCGGTCGGGCAAGGAGACCTCCCGCAACTGCCACCTGCGGCGCAAGGACGGCACCATCGTCCATGTGCTCAAAAACGCCGCACTCCTGCGCGATGAGCACGGCACCGTCCTCGGCACGGTGGAAACCCTGACGGACGTCACCGAGATCGATCGCCGCGAGGACACCATCCGCCAACTCTCTCGAATGTTCGATCAGGACGGTGCCTTTCACGGCATGATCGGCCGCACGCCCGTCATGCGGCGCACGTTCGAGCTTATCGAGCGCGCGGCCGGGAGCGACGCGCCCGTCATCCTGTTCGGGGAATCCGGCACCGGGAAGGAGTTGGCGGCCCGGGCCATCCACGACCTCGGACCGAGAAGTGAAGGACCCTATGTGCAGATAAACTGTTCCGCCCTGAACGAATCGCTGCTTGAATCCGAGCTTTTCGGACACGTAAAGGGAGCGTTCACCGGCGCGCACAGCCACCGGCGCGGGCGCTTCGAGGAGGCGGGCGGAGGCGACGTCTTCCTTGATGAGATCGGCGACATTCCCCATTCCATCCAGATCAAGCTGCTCAGGGTGCTTGAGACGAGAACCTTCGAGCGCGTGGGGGAGAACCAGCCCAGAAGGCTGGACGCCCGCATCATAACCGCCACCAACCAGAACCTTCCCGAGCTCGTGGCGCAGGGCCGTTTCCGGCAGGACTTCTTCTATCGCATCAACGTCATCCCCATCGAACTGCCGCCACTGCGCCGGCGTGCGGAAGACATCCCCCTGCTGACCGACCACTTCATCAGACGTTTGAACAGCCGGCGCTCCCGACCGGTCACGGGACTCTCCCCGGAAGCCATGGACATGCTCATGCGCCACCCCTGGCCCGGCAACGTCCGCGAACTCAGAAGCGCCCTCGAGTACGCCTTCGTGGTCTGCGACGGCGACACCGTCACCCCGGAACACCTGCCTTCGCTCCTGATGACGAAATCCGCCGCTCATTCCGATTCGGAACCGGCCCCACTGCTCTGCGCCCCCCTCTCTGGCGAAAACGATACCGTAATATCGCGAGAAAAGGCAGAACTGCTGACTGCGCTGAGAGAAAGCGCCGGAAACAAATCCGAAACCGCAAGACGCCTCGGGATCAGCCGCGGCACCGTGCTCAACAGGATGCGAAAACACGGAATCGACACGAAAAAGATCATTACTGAATAAAAACTGACCGCATCTAGCGGCACTCAACCACCACAAATTACATTTTTGCAAAATCGTCAAACAGAACAGACTTTACTTTTTTCTCATTTGTGGTATCAGGGGTGTTCAAAACGGGTACCAGACCATTCTCTCCACCCGTTTCCCAATCCCGGCACCAGTTCTCGTACATTCAGGGCCTTTCTACCCAGCCCATCGTACCGGTGCGAACACTGCCGCCCAGCGGTTTTCAGGAGGTCATAGATGCTCAAGGACAACGAAAAAGTCAGCAACAAGACGGCATACCTCATACTGGACGGAACCACCTATGAGCTTCCGGTCATGGTCGGTTCCGAAAGGGAACACGCCATAGACATCCGAAACCTGCGCAAGGAAACCGGGCACATCACCTACGACCCCGGCTACGGAAATACCGGCTCCTGCGCCAGCGCCATCACCTTCGTCAACGGCGAGGAGGGCGCGCTGCACTATCGCGGATACCCCATCGAAGAGATCGCGCAGAACGGCTCGTTCATCGAAACCGCATGGCTGCTGATTTTCGGCAGGCTGCCCAACTACGACGAACGCCAGCGCTTCCGCGACATGCTCACGGACAACGAACTGTTGCATGAGGACCTCAAGCACCACTTCGAGGGTTTTCCGTCCAACGGACACCCCATGGCCATCCTCTCCGCAGTGGTCAACGCGATGGGATGCTACGACCCGCAGCTGCTGGAAATCCAGACGCGGCAGGAGTTCGCCCTCGCCGCCGCCAAGGTCATCAGCAAGGTGCGCACCATCGCGGCATGGGCCTACCGCAAGTCGCAGGGGCTGCCCTTCATGTACCCCGACCCGGAGCGCTCATACTGCCAGAACTTTCTGCACATGATGTTCTCCGAGCCGTACAGACTGTACAACCCTGCTCCGGAGGAAGTGCGGGCCCTGAGCCTGTTCTTCACCCTGCACGCGGACCACGAGCAGAACTGCTCCTGCTCCACTGTGCGCATGGTCCAGTCCACGCAGGCAAACCTCTTCGCCTCGGTTTCGGCGGGCATCTGCGCCCTGTGGGGACGTCTGCACGGCGGCGCCAACTCAGCGGTCATAGACATGCTGGAGGAAATCCGCAGCGGACAGGAAGACATCAAGGGCTTCCTCGAGAAGGTCAAGCGCAAGGAAACGCGACTCATGGGCTTCGGTCACCGCGTCTACAAGAGCTTCGACCCGCGCGCCCGGATTCTGCAGGAGGCCGCCCACGACCTGCTCAAGGCCAAGGGCATCAAGGACGACCTGCTCGACATCGCCATGGAACTCTCCGAAGAGGCACAGAGCGATGAATACTTCACCAGCCGCAGTCTGTATCCCAACGTGGACTTCTACTCCGGCATCATCCTGCGTGCGCTGAACATTCCGGTGAACATGTATCCGGTGATGTTCGCCATCGGCCGCATGCCCGGCTGGATCGCCCACTGGTACGAGGCGCACGGCGCCGGCCTCGAAAAAATCCACCGCCCGCGCCAGATCTACGTCGGCGAAACCCGCCGCTCCTACACCAAGATGGGTGACAGGAAAGACGGATAGCCCCCCGCAACGCCAAAAGGCCCGCCCCGGAATTCCGGCGGCGGGCCTTTTTACGAGCAAGGACCTTACGGCAGTCAGTACCCTTCGATGCCGTGCCGCCTCATGATGGCGTCGTAGGTTCCGTCGCTTTTCATTTCCTTGAGCACGTGGGAAAAGCCTTCGGCCAGTTCCTCTGTGACGGCCTTTTTGGAAAACGCCAGATAGGCCGGGACCTCGTCCAGAAACGCCGGGGTATTATCTTCGTTGCGCACGATCTCGAACCGCTCGCCGAGGACGAAGTCGCGGAGTATGCGTACCGCGTGCAGGTAGTCGGTGAGGAAGGCATCCACTCTGCCGCCCATCAGCTTGGCCATGTTGTCCGCGGCTTTTGCCGTCGGCTCGACTCTCTTGAACACGTCGCCGCTGAGAATCCGCTCCAGCTTCGGGCCGTAGTAATAGCCGCGCCCCACACCCAGCCTGATATCCGAGGCATTGGACAGATCACTTTTGAGCATCGTGTCGGCATCGCTGAGGACAACGGCCACGGTGCGCTCCATCCACAGGGGCTCGTCGGGGTACCGCAGAAACTGCTCCCGCTCCGGCGTCCTGACGGCGTAGAATATGGCATCGGAATCGCCCGTGCGCACGTCGTTCACCGCCCGCTTCCAGGGAACGACCCTGATTTCGAAATCATATCCCATCCTGTCCAGCCCATGCCGAACCACATCCACAAGAGCTCCGTGCACGGAGTTCCCGAGCGTATAGACCAGCGGCGGCGCTTCGAGCGTCACCACCTCCAGGTGGTTGGCGCGAGCTCCCGTCCCCGAGAAAAACAGCAATGCAATTCCCATGAGGAATGCCACGAAAGAGGATTTCATATATGCACGCTACCACAACTGCTCGCCTGATTCCAACCCTTCCCGTGCGGCTACCTGACACGGTCATGGTTGCGCAGGAGCTCAAAAACAGGATACCCTTGACGAAATAACTGCATCGTCCACGCATTCAACCCGCAGAGAGGCACATGAGCGTCATCAATCTGGACCATCTCTTCAACCCGAAGTCCGTGACAGTCACCGGAGCGACCAACGACCCCGCGGACCCCGGCGGCCTTGTCATGAAAAACCTCATGGGCGGCGGCTTCTCCGGCCCGGTCATGCCCGTCTCCGCCGAGGCCGAGGCCATCTCCGGCGTACTCACGTACAAGAGCGTGAACGACCTGCCCAAAACCCCGGACCTTGCCGTCATCGCGGACCCGCTGGACGAGGTCCCCGAAGTGCTGCGCTCCCTGCGCGAGCGGGGCACCCGCGCGGCGGTACTGGTCGGTTCCGGCTTTTCCCGCATGGCTCCCGGCGAGCGCGAAGAGTTCCGCAAGACGGTCAGAAACGTCGCCAATCCTCCGGACATGCGAATTCTCGGCCCCAAGAGCCTCGGGTTCATGGTCCCTTCGCTCAACCTTAACGCCACGCTTTCCCACTCGCGGGCGACCCCCGGCAAGCTGGCCTTCATCTCACAGTCAGACAGCCTGTTCGCCACAGTCGTGGACTGGGCGCGTGACAAGGGTGTGGGCTTCTCGCATCTGGTTGCGCTCGGCGCACGCCTCGACGTGACCTTCGCCGACATCATCGACTATCTCGGCACAGACCCCATGACGCGCTCCATCATGGTCTACGTGGAATCCATCCATGACGCCCGCGAGTTCATGAGCGCGGCACGCGCCGCATCGCGCAACAAGCCCGTGCTGGTGCTCCGGCCGGGCAAGGCGCTTGACGCCCTGCCCTCCTGCTCGCTGGATCAGGGGCCCTGCGTCCCCGGGCTGACCGGCGAAATATACGACGTGGCCTTCCGGCGCGCGGGGATGCTGCGCGTGGAGACCATCGACGAACTTTTCGACGCGGCCCGCACCGTCTCCACCCCGAGGCACGCCAAAGGACGACGCCTTGCCGTGCTGACCAACGGCGCGAGCGCGGGCGTCATGGCAGCTGATCGCCTGCTGGCAGGCGGCGGCGAGATGGCCGAGTTTTCCGAGGAAACCCGCAAGGCGCTCGAAGCGCTCCCCGGCGGCAGAAACGCGGCCGTCAACCCTGTCGGCATCCCCTTCAATGCGGACGGCGAGACCTATTCCGAAGCGCTCAAGGCACTGGTCAAAGACAAGGGCGTGGACGCGGTGCTGGTGATGCATGTCCCATGGGCCGCCCAGCCGGAGGCGGAGACCGCGGCTGCGGTCGCAAAGGCGTTGAAGCGCGTCAAGAAGCTCGTGCTGACCGCATGGCTCGGCTCCGGCGACGCATCGGACGAGGCCCGTGCGGAATTCGCGAGCGCAGGCATCCCGACCTACGAATCACTGACGCAGGCGGTGCGCGCCTTCCTGCACCTCGCGGACTACCGGTTGAGCCAGAACCTGCTCATGGAGGCCCCGGACTCCCTGCCGACCGACTTTTTCCCTGACACCACCACCGCCCGCAACGTGGTGGAGAAAGTACTGGGTGAAAACCGCTCGGAGCTGAGTGAGACCGAAGCCAAGGACGTGCTCGCGGCCTACGGCATCCCGGTGGTGGAGACCCGTTTCGCGGTTTCCGCCAAGGAGGCGGTCATCGCGGCGGACGAGCTTGGCTATCCGGTGGCCGTCAAGGTGCGCTCGCCGCAGATTTCCCAGCCGTTCCACGTTGGCGGCGTGCTGCTGGACCTTGAAACGCCGGAGCGGGTATGGGAGGGCGCGGCTACGCTTCTGGCCCGCGTCAACAGGGAGCGGCCCGACGCATACATAGAAGGCTTCATCGTGCAGAAGATGGGGCGCAGGCCCGGCGCGCACGAGCTGTTCGTCGCCGCGGAGACCGACCCGGTCTTCGGCCCGGTGCTCAAGACCGGGCACGGCGGCATGGCCCGCGAGGTCATTCAGGACTCGGCCCTCGCCCTGCCGCCGCTGTCCATGACACTGGCGCGCGAGGCTGTCCGCCGCACCCGCATCAGCCATCTGCTCTCCGGCACGCCCACGCAGCCACCCGCCGACATCGACGACATCTGCCTTACGCTTATTCAGATTTCTCAGCTGCTCATCGACGTTCCGCAGATCAGCAATCTGGACATCAACCCGCTCTACGCGGACAACGAGGGCGTTCTGGCCCTCGGCGCGGACATCAGCGTCGCCCCCTACGACAAGGACGGGCAGTCGCGGCTCGCCATCCGGCCCTACCCCCGCGAGCTGGAGGAATGCGTCCAGACGCGCGACGGTCGCAAGGTCACTCTGCGCCCGATCCGGCCCGAGGACGAGTCCACCCACCGGGAGTTTCTGGCGAAGCTCTCGGACGAGGATCTTCGGATGCGCTTTTTCGGCGTGGTCCGCCGCGACTTCGACCACAAAGATCTGGCCCGGTTCACGCAAATCGACTATGACCGCGAGATGGCCTTCATCGCCACCGCTCCGGACGAGAACGGCGCCCCGGAGACCCTCGGCGTCATGCGAACCAATACGCGTCCCGACAACTCCGAGGCGGAATTCGCCATCGTGGTCCGCTCCGACCAGAAGGGAACGGGGCTGGGCAGCCTGCTGTTCCACAAGGGCATCGAATACACGCGAATGCGCGGCACCGAGGAACTCACGGGCCAGACGCTGGCCGAGAACAAGGCCATGCAGGGGCTGGCGAAGAAGTTCGGTTTCAGGATCACCCCGGACCCGGACGACCGGGACGTGGTGAACATGACGCTCGACCTGTCGGAGGGCCAGTAGCGTGCCGCACTCGGACCCCAAGGCGAAGATCATCCACCATACGGCCCTTCAGAAACGCGGCGGCGCACGGCGCGTAGCCCAGATTCTACGCGACTGTCAGCAGGGCGAGGGCATCGACGCGCGCATGAGCTTCGAGATTCCAGAAGACACCGCGTTTACCGGCACCCAGCCCATCGACTTCGGCCGCAGGCTGGAGTCGGATCAGGTGCCGCACCTGCACGCCAGCGCGGACTGGCCCTCGCTCCTCAAATCCATCCCGCGGGACACGCGCTGCATCATCACCCTGCACGACTGCAACCTCATCACGGGCGGCTGCCCCTTTCCGCTGGACTGCCCGCACTTTGAAAAGGACTGCGAGGATCCTTGCCCCAGAGGGTTCCCGGCGTCCTACGAAAACCGCCGCATTCGGCGTGAAAGGCTGGACAGGCTGCAGCCGACGCTCGTCTCGCCGTCCCGCTGGCTGGCGAAACTGGCGCGTAAAGCACTGCCGGGGCACAAGGTGCGCATCATCCCCAACGGCATCCCGTGGCCCGAGTCGCCGCCGGACAAACAGGCCGCCCGCGCTTCGCTGGGACTGCATCCCAACGCGCGGGCCGTGCTCTTCGCGGCGCACGGCGGCATGCGCGCGGCCTACAAGTCCGGCGAGGCATGGCCGGTGTACTGGCGGGAAATCAAGCGGCGGCAGCCCGGCGCGGTCGGATTCGCCGTGGGCGGCGACACTGCCGGGGAGCAGGACGGCCTGACGCTGTGGCCCTATGTGGACCGGGAAAAGCTCGGAACCCTCATGGACGCATGCGACTGCTTCGTCTACCCCACGCTGGCGGACAACCACTCCCTGCTGATTCTGGAAGCCATGTCCCACGGCCAGCCTGTCGTGGCCTCCCCTGTCGGCGGTGTTCCCGAACAGATCGAGGACGGCACCACCGGATTCCTGGTCAACGCGACCCCCGAAGATTTCGGCGAGGCGGTCTCTGACCTTCTTGAACACGCATCGCAGGCACGCAAGGTCGGGCACACCGCCTTCCTGAAAGGTGGCAAGCGCTTCGATGCCAAACGCATGGCCGCACAGTACGCGCCACTCTATAACAGGCAAGAATGATTGCAGGAGTCGCCGCAGCGCGATACAATGCCGCAACAATTCAAGGAGACATGCCCATGAAATACATCATCTTCGAAGACTTTTCCGGTGCGCCCATCCCGGTGATCTTTCCGGGCCGCATCAACCACGCGGACATGCGCGAGCAGATGCCGTACACCCGCGTCCTTTCCGCAGGCTATGTCCAGACCCGCGACAAGGAGTTCGTCTGCCACGGCGGTTCCAAGGGGCTGAACGCACAGGCACGTCCCGAGGATGCCGAGATCATCACGCAGCGATTTGAAAACCCCGACGCCTAGGCGCCGGGGTCCGTTTTATCCGAGATAGGGATTGAAGTAGCCGAACTTGATCCATGGCAACGCCTTGCGCAGTCTCTTGCGGAAGTTGTTGAAGCCCATGCTCGGCCCGTTCACAAAGGGTTTGGCAAGGTTCATGTACAGCTCCGGGTCCATGTTCAGGTTCCTGAGCTGAATGAAGTCGAACCGGGTCTCTTCGCCCAGCTCCACGATGGAGTCGAACTCCTCTTCGGTGTCCGTGACGCCGGGGAAAAACAGCAGGTTCAGCGAGACGAACATGCCCACCTCGTGCGCACGCCGTATGGTCTCGCGCACATCTTCCCACGAATAACTCACGGGGCGGTAGTAGGCCTCGTACAAATCCTTGCGCGTGCTGTTCAGGCTCACGCGAAGCGAATTGACGCCTGCCAGCTTGAGCGCGGGCAGGGTCTGGGGACGGGACCCGTTGGTGTTGATGTTGACCGTGCCGGTTCCGCCCTCGTCGCGATAGGCCTTCACCGCCTCGGCGAGGAGCTCCGCCTCCATGAGCGGTTCGCCCTCGCACCCCTGTCCGAAGGAGAATATGGGCCGTCTCTCGCGGGATTCATGACGCTGCATGATCTGCACGATCTCCTCCGGCGTGGGCCGGAATTTGATGCGACACTGCGGTGAAGGAAACCCGGAGTCCTCCGGTTGCTCGGAGATGCATCCGACGCAGCGGGCGTTGCAGGTCTGGGCGGTGGGCAGGGGACATTCGAAACGACCCAGCGCAAGGTTTTTGGCGGCGGGACAGCCGTGGGTCAGGGCGCAACCCGCCAGATGACTCACCAGCCGGTTGGCCGGGAAATCCTTCATGAGCTGGTGCGCGCCCGCCTCGACGCGGTCCGGGGCGATCTTCGAGAAGACCTGCCGCTGGTCCTCGTCCACCTTCTTGGCGCAAATCCAGAAACGGCCGTCGGCATAGCCGATGGCCGCATAGGAAAGCAGAGGCAGAGCCGGGGCATCCTCGTCGCTCTCGTACGCGCTGACGCCGGTGACGGTATGCGCGGGGCAGGCGAAGGCCGCCACGGCCAGATCCTCCATCACTTCCACTGACCCGCTCTCGGCGTTGTAGCCCATGGCGTGTCGGCCCGGCAGCATGAAAAATTCGCTTTCCTCGGGAAGTGGAATGATCTCGTCGGGTCTGGGCAGGCCGAACTCGTCGCCGCGCCTGCACAGCAGCAGAAGGTCTGGGTGATCGTATATCTGTCCGTCCTTGTCGGCGAACAGCATCCGCGGTTGTGGTTTCTTCTTGCTAGCCATGCCCTAGTGTATAGGTTCAGCGGCGTATGAATGCAAGGATTTCAGCCGATCAATAATCCTCGCCGCCGAAAACCGCGCCAAATCCGCCTCCCATGCGATACAGCCCTGACGGAAACAGCACCGCCGTCCTTCTTCATCTACGGTTTCACGCAGCGCTTCAATCTCGCACAGTTCATCTACATTCAATAAAACAAGCATTTTATGCTTGCTTCGTCCGACCGGATGACGCTATTGCCCTTCGGCTATGGAAACCTTGATCATCTACCTCGCGATTCTGGCCGCCATCGGTATCTACGATTGGCGCCGCTCCGGCAACTGGGACGACTACGTGCTCGCGGGCAGAAGCAAATCCGCGCCCGTGGTGACACTCTCCATACTGGCTTCCGTGGTGGGCGCCAGCTCAACCATGGGGGTCGTGGGCATGGCCTACGGCACCGGATTCCCGGCCTTCTGGTGGCTCGGCGTCGGCGCCGTGGGGCTGGTCATGCAGGGCTTTCTGCTCTCCGACAAGGTGCGCGCCCTGGGCACCAGCACTCTTCCCGACCTCGCCGAACGGGTGGCCGGACCGTGGATGCGCAAAGTGGCCGCCGTGGTCGTGGCCGCCGGCTGGACCGGCATCGTGGCCGCGCAGTTCGTGGCCGCCGCAAAGGTCGCCGGGACCATCTCGGGCTTCGACACACTCTCCATGACGCTCGCCACTGCGGCCGTCATCACCGGATACGCGGTGCTCGGCGGGCAGCACTCCGTCATCCGCACCGACGTTCTCCAGTTCGGCATCCTCGCGGGGGGTCTCGGCTGGCTCCTCTACATCCTGTACGGCGGCACGCCGGTCCCGGCACACGCGCTGGCACCTGTTGCCGTGAACGACGCGTTCTCCTCCTACGACCTCATGGAGTTCATGCTGCTGGTGGGCGGCTCCTATTTCATCTGCCCCATCATCTTCAGCCGTCTGTTCACGGCAAGGAGCAACCGGGCCGCGCGAGAGGCCTCCCTGACCGCGGGCGTGCTGATCATCCCGGTGAGCCTCGCCATAACCGCCGTGGGCCTGTGGGCCTCCCACGCCATGCCGGGCATCGAGGACGACGTGCTCACCACGGTCGCCGCGACGCACCTCGGGCCCGTGGCCTCCACCATTTTTCTGCTCGCCCTGCTCTCGGCCATCGTGTCCTCGGCGGACACCTGCCTGCTGGCGGTGGGTTCCATCGTGTCGCTGGACCTCATGCGCTGCAAGAGCGTGAAAAACGTCCGCGGCATCGTGGTGATCACCGGCGTCGCGGCCACGGCCATTGCTCTCAAGCGTCAGGATATCATCGGGATTCTTCTGGAAGCCTATTCGGTCTTCACGGCCGGGCTGGTTCCCCCGCTGGCGGCAGGATTGCTCGGCCGCGAACGCTTCGCCCCGGCACACGGGCCGTTGCTGGCCGCCGCCGTGGTCGGTGGCGGGATGGCCCTTGCCGCGAGCGCCACGGACACTTCATGGCTGTCGCTGGCGGGTCTCGGCGCATCCACGGTACTGAGCGTGGCCGCCTGTTTCATGCCTGCCACACAGTCGGCGTTTTCAACCAAATAACGCAGAGAAATCCACCGACACCGATTCAGGATGCCCGTCCTCGCCCGAAGCGAGGGCGGGCATCTTCACGATGCGTTCGGCGAACCCGTACCGCCGCAGCCCGCGCCCCACTGTCTCGAGAGCGTGGCTGCTCATGACCGCATCCACTTCCGGCAATTCGTTGAAAACTATCCCCTGCAACGGGATTTCCCTTCGCGACAGCACCTCCAACGAGAGCAGCGCATGGTTGAGACCGCCAAGCCGCGCGCTCGCCACGAGGATGACGGGCCAGCCGGTACGCTCCAGAAGGTCGAGAAACGTCTCCTCGGGCGTCAGGGGCACGGCCAGACCGCCCGCCCCTTCCACGAGCAGCGTTTCATATCGCCCGGCCGCACGGTCCACGGCTTCCGCCAGCGCGCCGGGGTCGACGCGCTGCCCCTCAAGCGAGGCGGCAAGATCGGGAGCCGCAGGGTAGTCAAACCTCGCCGGACACGGCGGAAAATCTCGCGAACCGGTCATGGAGGCGTAGACCGGGAGATCGCCTTCTTCGTCCGCCAGCCCCGTCTGTACGAGCTTGAATGCGGACGCCTTTTGCCCCTGCTCCAGCAAATACTTGAGCATGAGCCCTGTGGCGACCGTTTTGCCGACCCCGGTGTCGATGCCACTGACGAAATAAATCACGGCGCGTCCTGCCGGATGCCTTCGTCGCGCTCCACGATGTCTCGGATGGCGGCGGTCAGCGTGGAGAGGTCCTCCGGCTCCATGACGTACGGCGGCATGACATAGACCAGCCTGCCGAACGGTCGGACCCAGACGCCGCGCTCGACGAACTGTTTCTGAATTTCCGCCATGACCACGGGGCGGTCGAGTTCCACCACGCCGATGGCACCCAGCACGCGCACATCCGTCACGTGATCAAGCTCGGCACACGGGGCGAACTCCCGGCGCATCTGCTCTTCCAGTGCCTTGACACGCGGCCGCCACGGATCATTCTCCAGCAGGTCCAGCGCGGCGTTCGCCACTGCGCAGGCCAGCGGATTGCCCATGAATGTCGGCCCGTGCATGAACAGGCCCGGATCGGCGGAGCAGATGGTCTCGGCCACATGGTCTGTGGCGATGGTGGCGCCGAGGGTCATGTAGCCACCGGTGATGGCCTTGCCCACGCACATGATGTCCGGCGCGACCCCGGCATGGTCCGCGCCCCAGAATTCGCCGCTACGCCCGAAACCGGTGGCGATCTCGTCGAAGATCAGCAGTACGCCCTGCTCGTCGCAAAGCTCGCGCAGACGGCGCAGATATGTAGGATGGTAGAAGCGCATTCCGCCGGCGCCCTGCACCACGGGTTCAAGAATCACGGCGCAGATCTCGTCGCGGTTGGCCCGCAGAGTTTCGGCCAGCTCGGCAATGTCGGTTTCATCCCATTCACCGTCATACGGGATTTGCGGCTCCGGCGCGAAGAACTGCTGGGGCAGCGATCCGGAAAACAGCGAGTGCATCCCGTTGACCGGGTCGCAGACCGACATGGCATGGAAGGTATCCCCGTGATAGCCGCGTCGGACCGTGAGAAACCGGCAGCGGTCGGACTCGCCGCGCGCGGACATGTACTGCATCGCCATCTTCATGGCCACTTCTACCGAGACCGACCCGGAATCGCAGAGAAAGACGCGGTTCAGCTCGCCCGGTGAAAGATCCGCCAGACGCGCGCACAGCCCGGCGGCCGGGGAGTGGGTTATGCCGCCGAACATGACGTGGGACATGGCCCCGAGCTGTTCGGTGGCGGCCCGGTTCAGTTCCGGGTGGTTGTACCCGTGCACGGCGCACCACCAGGAGGCCATGCCGTCGATGAGTTCCGTCCCGTCGGCGAGGCGCATCCGTACGCCCGAGGCGGACTCCGCTTCGTATACCGGGAGCGGGTCCGTTACCGATGCATAGGGGTGCCACGCGTGCCGCTTGTCCATCGCGAGAATGTCGTTGGTATTCATGCCCCCTGAGGTACGAGAGAAACGGCCCTATGGCAAGGCCGCCACGTGAGCCTCTGGCGGCCGGTACCCTGTGAGTTCCATGGAGAAATGCCCCACGACCACGCTGGACTTCACTCGCACCGGGATGCGCCGCTCGTCCGCCGAGAACCAGACCGTGAGGCTTGCGTCGTCGCTCTTCCTGAACACGCCGCTCAGGTCGGCGGTATCCAACTCCACCCGGAAACAGTCGATCTCGCCCAAAGGGGTGTCCAGCACGTCTTTCCCCGCCACGAAGGCCTTGCCCTGCACCAGCACCTTGCCGTCCGTAACCGGGCCGGAAAAACGCATGGTCTTGTAGAGGATGTGCTTGCGGAAGTTGAAGAGCATCGCCAGCGGGTCGAAATACGGACCGTCCAGCTTCAGCTCGTCCCGCAACTCGTCTTTGACGTAGCGGCGGGTCATCATGGCCCCCCAGTCGAAAACAACGAGGGAGTCCTTCTTGTACGAGCCCTCCCGCTGATTCTTGCGGTGCCGATACGAGCGCGTCATGGCCGGGTCCGTCCACGAGTCAATGACGTCGCGAACCTTGTAGAAGGAGTCTATGAACGGGGTCGTTCGCGCCTTGGCGTGGATGTTCAGGGTCGGCTTCCCGTCGATCTCGCGTCCGTGGCGGACTTCAAGCGTTGCGCTGCCCGCCTTTACCACGGTCCAGTAGATGTCATAGGTGAACCGCTCGCCGGGGCCGAACGGAATCTTCACCCCGGCAAGGCAGGGGGTTGATAATAATAGCAGCGCCGCGAGGGCCAGTGTCATCCTGAGCATTCTTCTTCACAGCCCGAGTTCCGGGCCGATGTCAAGAATTCCCTGCCCCCAGCTGTAGACAACCGGCGCGATTGCCGCTATGGGCGGAGAAACGGCTATGATTTTTTCCAGTTTTCTTCAAGGAGTGTACGACCTATGATGCTCAGAAAGCGCGCCTGGGACATGATGCGCGACGAATTCCCCTCTGTTCAGGAAGACGCCAGCATGGCCGAATGCGTTCGCGTGCTGCGTGACGCCATCCGCGAGAATCCCGACAACTTCGTGGTCGTGGTCAAGACCAAGGGCGACAAGCTCGCCGGTGCTGTCAGCATCTGGAAGGCGCTCCGCGCACTCAAGGAGTCCGTCCTGCGAGACGAGAACATTCGCAGCGTGGAAAACATCGACTGGGATCAGGCCGTCAGGCACGCCTGCCTCACCTGCACACAGATGCGCATCGAGGAATTCATCGAGCCCGACGTCCCCACCGTCAGGCCCAACGACGCCGCGCTGGTACTGCACGACGTCATGGCACGCGCCCGCAAGAGCTGGTGCATCGTCACCGAGGGCGGCAAGGTCATGGGCGTGGTCTTCCTCTCGGACCTGTACCGCGAAATGACCCGCGACATGCTTCGCGTCTGCTAGCATCCCCGATTTCATCATTTCAAAGGCCCGCCGCTGCGTCCCAGCGACGGGCCTTTTGCCTGAGAAACCCCGCTCTAGAAAGAGCGGGGTTCATTATTGCTTCTCTTGGCCCGGCAGAAATCAGGGCTTCATCTTCATGTCGTTCATCAGCAGCATCTGAAGCGCGCCGGCCATTGTCTCGTCATAACCGGGGTTATTGCGCAGCTCTGATGCCGCGGCCACGAACTCCTTGCCTTCCCCGTAGGGACGCTTGGTGACCATGGCACAAAAGGAGTCCACCAGTCCGCAGAGCCTGCCGTGAAAGCTGATGGCGTCGCCCTTTTTCTTTTGCGGATATCCCGTGCCGTTGACGCGCTCGTGATGCTCGGCAACGCAGGCCTCCACCTCGGGAAACTTGAGGTCCAGCTTGGTGAGCATCTGGAACCCGAGGTTGGGGTGCTGGTTGATCTTGGTCCGCTCGTCGCCGGTGAGCGGCTTTTCCTTGGAGAGGATGAAGCTCGGGACCTTGCTCATGCCGATGTCGTGCAGGAACAGTCCTGCGGCCAGCCTGTCAAAGTTCTTGCGTACGATGCGCCGGGCCTCGAAGTCCTGCACCTGAAGCTTTCCGTACAGAGCAAGACCGGCGAAACCGCAGTTCACGGCATGGTTGGGCTGCGAATGTTCGCGGTGCAGCCTGCGCACCAGCGCCCGGGAGCGGTGGATGTCCTGCGAGAGGTACTCCGTGAGCACCATGAGGTCGCGCCAGAACTTGTCGAACACGGCGGGGACCGGTTGCTCGAACAGTTCCTCGGTGCGCCGCGTGAGGGCCTGCACGAATATGTCCGCGATCTCGGTTTCCTTGAGGTTCTTGTCCACAAGCACGAGGTCCAGCTGGTAGCTGATGTGCTTGACGTAGACCGGGTGGTCGTCGCGTGAGACGAAGACGACCCCCTGGTTGGCGAGGTCGGGGAGCTCCTCCACCTGCTCGGCGGTGAGGCGTCCCCCTTTACGGTAATATGGACTGACGCGGGCCACGCTTTCGTCCAGGACGAAGATGTCGAGCGGCGGACGGTACTTGTGGAAGCTTCCGAGGATGTCCGGCGTGATCTGGTAGTACTCTTCGTTGAGTCCGTCGGTGATTTCGTGCTTGATGGCCATTTTACTTCTCGAACAGCTTGACGACGTTGGTCTGGGTGCGATTCTGCTTCTTGTCGGGCTGACCCGCGGTGATCACGAGAATGTCGTCACTCTCGAATCCCTTGAACTGGCGTACGAATTCTTCGGCGCGCTGCTGGTGACCGTCCTGACCTTCGGGCGGTGCGTAAGGGATCACGCCCCAGGAAAGGTTGGTGAAGTGGCGCACGATGGTGTCTCGGCTCAGGGCGTAGATGGACTGGCGCGGACGGCAGGCCGAGAGGATTCTCGACGTTGCGCCCGAAGTGGAGTGACTGACGATGGCCCGGGCCTTGGTCTTGGCGGCGAGCATGGCCGCGGCGAAGGCAAGGAAAGTTGCGGGATGCTCCTCGTCCCCGGGCTGCATGGCGTCCGTGGTCCGCTGCTCGAAGTAGAACTCCTCGATCTCGTAGGCGATCTTGCGCATGAACCGTACCGCCTCGCCCGGATACTGGCCGATGGCCGTCTCCTCGGAGAGCATGATGCAGTCGGCGCCGTCGAGGATGGCGTTCGCCACATCCGTGGTCTCGGCGCGGGTGGCCATGGGCGCGTTGACCATGGAAAGCAGCATCTGGGTGGCCACGATAACCGGCTTGCCACGCTTGTTGCAGGCCTTGATGATTCGCTTCTGGGTGGCGGGCAGCTCGGAAAGCTCCATCTCCAGACCGAGGTCGCCGCGCGCCACCATGACGCCGTCGGCCTCGTCGAGGATGCGCTCGAGGTCGTTGACCGCCGCGGTGCGCTCCAGCTTGGCGATGATGGGCACGCGCCTGCCGTACTGAAGCATCTCGGCCCTGAGCTGGCAGATGTCCTCGGGCTTCTGCACGTAGCTCATGGCCACGCAGTCCACACCGAGCTCCATGCCCACGGTCAGGTCGCGCTTGTCCTTCTCGGTGAGCGCGGCCAGCGGCGTGGTCTTGCCGGGGAAGGTGATGCCCTTGCGGGGCGGGGCGATGCCCGAGTTGATGGCCTTGAGCCGAACCAGATGCTCACCCTCGCGGCGCACGGCGTAGAAGCGCAGCATGCCGTCGGAGAGCGCCACCGGGTCGCCTTCCTGAATGACCGGCAGCAGCTCGGGCATGTCCAGACAGATGAACGGCTCGTCCACCCCTTCGGCCATGTCCGGAGTGCCCAGCAGCACTTCGGTGCCTTTGGAAATCTCCAGAGTTCCCTGCCCGGCGTCGCAGGTGCGGACCTTGGGGCCGGACAGGTCCTGAAGGATGGTCAGCGTGTAGCCGGTCTCCTCCTCCAGCCCCCGGATTATGTTCACGAGCTTGGCGAAAAACTCCTTGTCGCCGTGGGAAAAGTTCAGGCGGAAGATGCGCGCCCCGGATTGAACCAGCTCGCGCACGGCCTCTTCGGACTGGGTCCCGGGTCCGAGGGTGGCGATTATCTTGATGTGTCTGTCCATGGTGCCCCCTTGGGGTGTTTTTGCCGGATTTTCGGGCCTGCCCGGCCACCCGCTCCCGCAATTCTTCGGGATGAATGATGAAAGCCGGACGGATAATATTCGCCCACGCTGCGAAGTGTAGGGCGATGACAGCGAAAAATCAACTGGACGCCGTTTTTTTCCCACATAAATCATCCCGGGGTGTTGACATTCTCCCGAGTTTCACTCAAAGGTGGGAAAAAGTGGTACCAAGTGATGATACAGGGGAACAAGGTGGAGCAAAGCACTCCACACGAGGAAGTCGATGCGATTCAGAGGTCACGCACACAGAAGCCTGGATGAAAAGGGACGGCTCATCCTTCCGTCCGATTTCCGGGACAAGCTGCTGGGGGACACCCCCGGCGGTCGTCTTGTGCTGACCATCTGGGAGAAACACGTCATCGGCATAACCCCCGAGCAGTGGGAGAAGCTGGAGCAGGAACTTGAAAAGATCAAGGCTCCCAGCCGTCAGATGCAAAACGTCATCAGGATTTTCTTTTCCGGCTACGAGGAGGTGGCTGTGGCCAAGAACGGTCGCATAGCCATCCCCGCGCATCTTCGCAAGAGCGGAAAGCTGGACAAGGACGTGGTGGTGATGGGCGCGGGCAGGCGTTTCGAGATCTGGCCGGCCGAAAGTTTCGAGTCACTGCTCGACGAAGATTACGACGTGTCGGAAGAGTTCGCCGACAACAGCGTCGCCCTGCCCTTCTGATGGAGAGGCGGATGAGCGACCCCGGCGACAGACACGCAACGGTACTGCTTCAGGAAACCATCGAGTGGCTCAGACCCCGTCCTCAGGGCAGATACATGGACGGAACGCTCGGAATGGGCGGACACTCGAAAGCCATTCTGGAAGCCGCGGCGGGCAAGGCCGAGCTTCTTGGGCTGGACCGGGACGAGGAAGCCCTCGACCTGGCCGCCGACAGATTGGCGGAGTTCTCTGACAAGACGCATCTGTACCACCTGCCCTTCAGCCGTTTCGAGGACGCCCTCGATGACCTCGGCTGGGACAGGCTGGACGGAGCGGTTCTCGACCTCGGAGTGTCGAGTCTCCAGCTCGACGAAGCTGATAGAGGATTCAGCTTCATCCGCGAAGGACCGCTGGATATGCGCATGGACACGGCGAGCGGCATGCCGCCCGCCAAAGCGCTGGTCAACACCATGAGCCACGGCGATCTCGCCCGGATCATCCGGCAGTACGGCGAAGACCCCATGGCAGGCAAGATTGCCAGCGCGATACTGAAAGAGAGGGAGAAGGAACCGATCGAGACCACGCTCAGGCTGGCCTCCATCGTGGAACGGGCCTACCCGCCCAAGATGCGGGCGACATCCCGGACCCATCCTGCCACCCGGACCTTTCAGGGACTGCGAATAGCGGTCAACAGGGAATTGGAGGAACTCTCCACGTTTTTGGAAACCATAGCCGCGCGCCTCAATCCCGGTGCCAGAGTGGCGATCATTTCGTTCCACTCCCTGGAAGACCGGGCAGTGAAGCGGGCCTTCCGGGAAGCCGCACGATCGTGCGTCTGCCCGAAGCATCAGCCCCTTTGCACCTGCGAGGGCGTGGCAAAGTTCCGGGTGCTGACCAGAAAACCCGTCCTCCCCACAGAAGAGGAGATGGCGGTAAACACGCGAAGCAGGAGCGCCAAGCTCCGGGTCGCGGAGAGGTTGGGGCCCGACGGGAAAACCGCATGAAGACCAGTGACGGCAGCCGCTTCAGCCTGATTCTCGCCCTGCTTGCAGGGGCGCTGATCTTCGGGCTCGTTTCGGTTTGGCTGAACATAGGTCGCATGGACATGGCCTACGACATCCGGAACATGGAAAAGGAGCTGGATCGTCGAAGGACGGTCACGGCCAAGCTCGAAGTGGAACGAAACAACCTTCTCTCGCCCTACAGGTTGGGCGAGCTGGCGAAGGAACTCGGACTTGTTGTCCCGAAACCGGGACAGATACGGCGCGTCACCGAACAGTGACCGCGACGGGAATTTTTGTATGACTGGACGCAACGGCGCGAAAAAAGAATTCAGCAAGCCGAAGATCATCATCGTCATGGTGCTCTTCGGCCTTGTGCTGTCCGCGCTTTGGGTCCGGGCCGGCTGGGTGCAGCTGCACGAGGGCGAGGCCCTCGAGCGCATGGCGTCCCGCCAGAGCCTCGCCTCCGAACTGGAATTCGGACGACGGGGGCGCATCTTCGACAGAAACGGCACCCTGCTGGCATCCAGCGCCGAGGCGCGCAGCGTCTTCGCCAACCCCCGCAAGGTGCGCGACCCGGAAAAGACCGCCCATCAGCTGAGACGGCTGCTCGGCGTGTCCTTCCCCAGAATCCACAAGCGCCTCGCCTCGGACCGGCAGTTCGTCTGGATCAAGCGGCAGGTCACGGATCGTCAGGCCGCTACCGTGCGCAAGGCCCGAATTCCCGGTGTCCGCATGGCCTCGGAGTTTACCCGGCTCTATCCCAACGGTCCGCTTGCCGGACAGGTGCTCGGATTCACCGGCATCGACGGAAAAGGACTGGAAGGCATTGAGAGCGAGTTCGAGAAACGCCTCGCTCCGGGCAAGGCCCGCTTCGTGGTACAGCGCGACGCATCGGGCCGCAGGCTCTACCTGAACGATCAGGGCGAAGTGGTGGACATCGACGGCCTTGATGTGACCCTGACCATCGACGCCCGCGTGCAGCACGCCGCCGAGGAAGCCCTCTACCGCGCCATTGAGAAGCACGAGGCCAAGGCCGGAATCGTCATCGCGGCCGACGTGAAGAGCGGCGAGATTCTCGCCATGGCAAACTATCCGTTCTTCAACCCGAATATTTACTCCCGCACCCGCCCCGCCGACAGGCGCAACCGCGCGGTGCTGGACCTGTACGAGCCGGGCTCCACCCTCAAGCCCATCCTCTTCGCCGCGGCCATCGAAGAAGGCGTCATCGAGCCCAACACGCTCATCGACTGCGAAAACGGCCGCTGGCGCGTAGGGCGCAAGGTCATCCGCGACCACCACTACGCCCGCTGGCTCCCGGCCCGCAAGGTGCTGCGCTACTCCAGCAACATCGGCTGCGCCAAGATCGGCCAGATGCTCGGCGCGGACGCCTATTACTCATACCTCGTGAAGCTCGGTTTTCTCGAACGGCCCGAAACGAGGCTCCCAGCCATGCGCTCGGGCATGCTGCGTCCACCGGAGAAGTGGACGGAAGTGGATCAGGCGGCCATCTCGTTCGGACAGGGCATCAGCTCGACGGCCCTGCAGCTCATGGAAGCGTACATGTGCATCGCCGCAGGCGGCGAGACCCGCTCCCTGCGTCTGGTGCAGACTCCCGACAGCCCGGCGGCGCGCTCGGGCGAACGCGTTTTCAGCCGCCAGACCGCCGCCACCGTGCTCAAGCTCATGGAAGAAGTGGTGGAAAAGGACGGCACCGGCCGCCGCGCCCGCATCCCCGGCATCGCCATGGCCGGCAAGACCGGAACGGCGCAGAAGGCCGTCCGCGGCGGGTACGGGGACAAGTACATGTCCTCATTTGTGGGCATGGTCCCTGCCGAGGACCCCGAGCTGCTCATCCTCTGCATGGTTGACGAGCCCGAAGGCATCGACTACGGCGGCATCGTGGCCGCGCCGGTGGTCCGCTCCGTGCTTGTGGAGACGCTGGCGCTTCGCGGCCAGCTTCCCGACGCCCACGCCGTCCGACTCGCCCGGAAGAACGCCCCCGGAACCGAGGTGGTCGAGCCTGCCTCGGAGTCCGTGCGCGCCGTGCTTCCGGCTCCCGTAACGCTTGCGCCCGGCACGCGCATCCCCGATGTGAAGGGCATGCCCCTGCGGCGCGCTCTGGAAGTATTTCTGAAAAAAGGCATCGTCCCCACCGTTCGCGGGGACGGCATGACTGTCACCGGCCAGACGCCCGCCCCCGGCGAGCCGTGGCCCGAACCCGAAGAGGAGGCTCGGGATGATGTTTTTGTTCTCCAGCTCTCCTAAACTCGCCAAGGAGCGAACCGGCCTCATGAATTTCGCACAGCTGGCCAAGCTGGTCCGCAAGGGCCTGCCCGTGCATACCGACTCCCGCAACGTCAAGGAAGGGGACTGCTTCGTCGCCATGCCCGGCACCGCCGTGCGCGGCATAGACTTCATACCCATGGCCCTTTACAACGGCGCAAGCTGCATCGTGGCGGCAGAAGCCGACCGCGACGTGGTCGGCCCCGAAGTGGAAGACAAGGCCGCCGTCTGCTACGTCCCCGACACCGCAGAAGCCCTCGGCGAGCTCGCGGCGGAAGCGTTCGGCACCAACGATATCCAGATGAAGACCGTGGGCATCACCGGCACCAACGGCAAGACTACCACCAGCTACATCGTGGAACACCTGCTGTCCGCGTCCGGGCTGATCCCCGGCGTGCTCGGCACGGTCTCCTACCGCTGGCCCGGCTTCTCCGTTGACGCCAAGCTCACCACGCCCGACTGCTGGGCCATCCACGAGCTCATGGCCAACATGGGCCAGGCCGACGTTGACGCCGTGGTCATGGAGGTCTCCTCCCACGCGCTCGAACAGAAGCGCGTAGCCGGCATCGACTTCGACGTGGCCGTGTTCACCAACCTCACGCAGGACCATCTGGACTACCACGGCAGCATGGAACGCTACTTCGAGTCCAAGGCGAAACTCTTCACCGAGCTGCCCGCCGAAGGCAAGTGCTGCGTCATCAACCATGACGATCATTACGGACGTCGCCTGCTGGGCATATGCGAGAACGCCGTGGGCTACGGCCTCGGCGAGCCCGTGCAGGACACTCCAAGCCTGTGCGGCCGCATCAAGGAGAGCACGGTCAAGGGGCTGGTGCTCGAATGTTCATGGAAAGGCAAGAGCTGGGAAATCCGCTCTCCCCTCGTGGGCGAACACAACGCGCTGAACCTGTTGGCGGCGCAGGCCGTGGGCCTCTGCCTCGGTCTCGGCTGCAGGGACTTTCGCAAACTCGACGACTTCAAGGGCGTCCCGGGACGGCTCGAGCGCGTGGAGAACGAACAGGACCTCGACATTTTCATCGACTACGCCCACACGCCCGACGCGCTGATAAACGTGCAGAAGACGCTCAAGGCGCTGGATTTCAGCCGCCTTGTCACGGTCTTCGGCTGCGGCGGCGACCGCGACAGGACCAAGCGCCCGCTCATGGCGGAAGCCGTGGCCCGCTTCGCCGACGTTGCCGTACTCACCTCCGACAACCCACGCACCGAAGACCCCGAAGCCATCATGCGCGACGCCGAGCCCGGCCTTGAAGGCTGCCCGCACATCATCCGCGAGGCGGACCGCACCGAAGCCATCCGCAAGGCCATCCTCGAAATGCGTGACGGAGACGTGCTGCTCATCGCGGGCAAAGGGCACGAGAACTATCAGGAAATTGGCACCGAACGCATCGACTATCACGACAGCCACGCGGTTCTGGCCGCCATTGCGGAGGCGAAGCAGTGAGACTGACCCTTGCCGACATAGAACAGTGCCTCGGCATCGGCGCCGACGTGACCGACACTCCAGTGACCGGCGTGTGCACCGACTCCCGCACCGTGCAGAAGGGCGATCTGTTCGTCTGCATCGAGGGCGAACACTTCGACGGGCACGAATTCGCGGCCAAGGCCGCCGAAGCCGGAGCCTGCGCCGTGATCGCCTCCCGCATGCTGGAACTTCGCGACACCCCCGTCTTCATGGTCCGCGACACCGTGAACGCGCTGGGCAGAATCGCCTCGTGCTGGCGTGAAAAATGCGAGGCCAAGCTCGTAGCCGTCACCGGCTCCGCAGGCAAGACCACCATCAAGGAACTGCTCGCGCTGGCTTGCTCCAACCGCTACCGGGTCGCCAAGAACTACCGCAACCTCAACAACCAGATCGGCCTGCCGCTCTCCATGCTGCGCGCCTCCAGCGACGAGGACCTCTGGATCATGGAGCTGGGCATCAGCCAGCCCGGGGACATGGACGAGCTGGGCATCGTCGCCCGCCCCGACGTGGCCGTCATCTCCAACGTCGGCCCCGCGCACCTTGAGGGCCTCGGCGACATCTCCGGCGTGGCGGAGGCCAAGGCCGCGCTGCTCAAATACCTGCGCGACGGCGGCGAGGCCATCGTGAGCAACGACTACTTCGAGCTCTGGGAAGCCGCCACCAAGATCACCCCCTCGCCCACCAGCTTTTCCACTCTGGCAGGAAAGACCGGCTTCACATGCAGCTTCCTCGGCGCGGGACCGGAAGGCGACGGCCGCTTCCGGCTGACAACGCCGGACGAGGAGCACGAATTTCAGGCCCCGGTCTGCGGCGACCACATCGCGGAGAACCTCGCGGCGGTGGCCGCCGCATGTCACGCGCTGGACGTCCCGGCCGAAGACGTGGTCTGGGCGGCCCAGCACTTCAAAGCCGACGCGCAACGCTTCTGCACCCGTCAGGCAGGCTGTTTCACCATCATCGACGACACGTACAACGCCAACCCGCTTTCCATGCGCCGCTCCATCGAGACTGCCCGCTGCATCGCGGCGGACCGCCCCCTCGTGCTCGTGCTCGGCGACATGCGCGAGCTCGGCCCCGGCGCGAACGCGGCGCACGAGGAACTCGGACGGCTCATTGCCGAGACCTCCCCGGCCGCCGTGTTCTGGCGCGGCGAACACGGCCCGGATGTAAAGCGCGGCTTTGCCGGACTTTCCGACATTGACGACACCGAAGGACTCCTCGCGCAGTGGAGCACCCTCGGCCTGACGGACGCGGTGGTCCTCTTCAAGGGTTCCCGCTCCATGAACATGGAAGAATTTTCCCGCGCCCTCGCGGCCAAACTGGAAGGAGACGCGGCATGATTTTCAATCTTCTCTACCCGCTCAGCACGGAAATCGGCGTATTCAACGTCTTCCGCTACATCACCTTCCGTTCGGTCTGGGCGCTGCTCACCGCGCTGATCATTTCCATCGTGTTCGGTCCCATGATGATCCGCTGGCTGCAGCGCATCAAGTGCGGCCAGTCCATCCAGAGCGAGGTGGCGGCCCACAAGTGCAAGCAGGGCACCCCCACCATGGGCGGCGTCATGATCATCTTCAGCGTGCTCGTCAGCACCCTGTTCTGGGCAGACCTCACCAACCACTATGTGTGGCTGGCGCTGCTGGTCTTCACCGGCTTCGGCGCGGTCGGCTTCGCGGACGACTACATCAAGGTGGTCAAGAAGCGGAACCTCGGACTTTCGGCCAAGGCGAAATTCTTCGGCCAACTGCTCGTGGCGGGCGCGGCCATCGCCATACTCATTCACGAACCCACCTACTCCACCAAGCTGGCGGTGCCCTTCTTCAAGGACATCACCCCGGACCTCGGCTGGTTCTACCTGCCCTTCGCCGTGGTGGTCATGGTTGGCGCGAGCAACGCGGTGAACCTCACGGACGGCCTGGACGGCCTCGCCATAGGCCCCATGGTGGTAGCCATGGCCTGCTTCGCCATCTTCGTCTACATCTCGGGCCACGCGGCCTTTGCGGAATACCTCTCCGTTCCGCTGCTTCCGGGCATCGGCGAGGTGACGGTCTTCTGCGGCGCCATGGTGGGAGCCGGACTCGGCTTCCTCTGGTTCAACGCCTACCCCGCGCAGGTCTTCATGGGCGACGTGGGATCGCTCGCCCTCGGCGGCGCGCTGGGCTTCGTGGCGGTACTCGCCAAGCAGGAGCTGCTGCTTATCATCGTCGGCGGCGTCTTCGTCTTCGAGACCCTCTCGGTCATCCTGCAGGTGGGCTACTTCAAGATGACGGGCGGCAAGCGCATATTCCGCATGGCTCCCCTGCACCATCATTTCGAACTCAAGGGGATTCCGGAATCCAAGATCATCATCCGGTTCTGGATCTTCTCCATACTGATGGCGCTCACCGCGCTGTCCACACTCAAGCTGAGGTAGGCCATGACGAAGATCGACCTCACACAACTCGAAGGCATCCGGGCCGTGGTCGTGGGCGCACAGCGCTCCGGCCTGGCCGCCGCGCGCTTTCTGGCCGCGCACGGTGCGCGGGTCAGCCTGCTGGACCGCCGCGAGGACCTCGACCTTTCCGGTGAGAAGCTCGACGGCGTTGAAGTCGTCCTCGGACCGCACACTGCGGAAATGTTCGAAGGCGCGGACCTCGTGGTCCCATCCCCGGGTGCGGACGTCCGCAGGATCGAGGCCATGGCGGCGGTTCCGGCAGAGCGGATCATCGCGGAGATGGAGCTTGGCTTCGCCAACACCGACATCCCCGTGCTGGCGGTGACCGGCACCAACGGCAAGACCACCACCACGCTCCTGTGCAAGGCCATGCTCGAGGCGGGCGGCAGGAAAGCCTTCGCCGGCGGCAACCTCGGCACTCCCCTCACGGAATTTCTGCTCGAAGACGGCGAGGCGGACGTGCTGGTTCTGGAGATATCCAGTTTCCAGCTCATGCACTGCCGCGATTTCAGGCCCGCCGCCGCCATCATGCTCAACTTCTCGGGCAACCATCTGGACTGGCACGAGAGCATCGAGGAATACCTCGACGCCAAGCTGCGGCTGTTCGCCAACCAGACACCCGACGATGTCGCCGTGCTTGGTGACTCCCTGCGCGAGTTGCTGGCCGACCGCGAGTTCACCGAGGCCGAGACAGTCTGGTCACAGTGCACCGAACGCTTCCAGTCCCCGACTCTGCCGGGTGAACACAACTGCGCCAACGCGGAGGCCGCGTGGCAGGCGGTGAAACATTTCGGCGTGAGCATCGAACAGGCCACGAAGGCCGTCAGAGAATTTCCGGCCCAGCCCCACCGCATCGAGATCGTGGGCGAGAAAGGTGGCGTGACCTTTGTCAACGACACCAAGGCCACGACCTTCGAGGCTGTGGCCGCGGCAGTGAAGACATTCCGCAAACGCCCGGTGCGACTGCTCATGGGCGGCGTATACAAGGGCGGCGACATGGACGCCCTGACAAAAGCGCTGGAGGGCCGCGTGATTCGCGTGGGCCTTTTCGGCGGCTCGCGCGACGTATTCGAGAAGCCCCTGTCCCGCTACTTCGACGTAACCTGGGACAGAACGCTCGAGAAAGCCGTGAAACGCCAGTATTCCTCCGCATCCCGCGGGGACGTGATACTGCTCTCCCCCGGCACGTCGAGCTTTGATCAGTACACGAACTACACGGCGCGCGGCGAGGACTTCCGCCGCATCTTCGAGGAGCTGGAGGGCTAGATGAACCGCAAGCTGAACGCTCGAAAACCCGCCCCGAACAACGGGGACATGGACCGCTGGCTGCTGACCTCGGTCATGTTGCTCGTGGGCTTCGGGCTGATCATGGTGCTGTCTTCCAGCGGCATCATGGCCGAGCGTTTTCATGCGGACAAATATTTCTATTTCAAGAAACAGGCGATGTTCGCGGCGGGCGGTCTCCTCGCCATGTACGCCGCAAGCCGTATCCCCCGCAGGATGATCTACGGTCTGACCTACTTCTGGGTGTTCGCCGTTGCGGTGCTGCTGGTCCTTTGCGGGCTGACCCCGCTCGGCGTGAGCGCGGGCGGCGCGTCCCGCTGGCTTTCCATGGGGCCGATCAACATTCAGCCCATGGAATTCGCCAAGCCCGCGCTGGTGATCTACCTCGCCTATTTCTTCGCCAGAAAGCAGGACAAGGTGAAGCATTTCTCCATCGGCTTCCTGCCGCCCTTCGTGGTCACCGGTCTGTTCTGCCTGCTGCTCATGACGCAGCCGGACTTCGGTGGCGCGGTGTTCCTCGCGGCCATCCTGTTCTTCATGTGCATGGTTGGCGGCACCCGCCTGAGCTATCTGGTTATGGCCGGTGCCTTCGGCGCGTTCGCGGGCTGGCAGCTCATCGCCTCCTCCCCGTACCGGCTCAAGCGCTGGACCGCGTTCCTCGACCCGTTCGCCAGTGCCCAGAACGAGGGATACCAGCTCGTCCAGTCCCTTTACGCCTTCGGCTCCGGCGGCCTGACCGGTCAGGGGCTTGGCGCGGGAAAGCAGAAACTGTTCTTCCTGCCCGAAGCGCACAACGACTTCATCATGGCCGTGGCCGGCGAGGAGCTCGGTTTCATCGGCCTGAGCCTGTTCTTCATACTGGTGGGCTTCTTCCTGTTCCGCGCCTTCCGCGTGGCCCTGCGACAGGAAGACCTTCAGGACCGCTTCACGGCGTTCGGCATGACCCTGATTCTCGCGCTCGGCTTCGTGCTCAACCTTGCCGTGGTGCTCGGGACCGTGCCGCCCAAGGGCGTGGCCATGCCCTTCATCAGCTACGGCGGCTCCAGCATGCTCGCATCCCTGCTGTGCGCGGGAATGCTGCTCAATATTTCACGGGAGGCCTCGAAATGACGCTCTCCCGACTCGTGATCACCACCGGCGGCACCGGAGGCCACATCTTCCCCGCGCTTGCCGTGGCGCATGAAGCCAGACGACGCAACCCCTCCTGCTCCGTGCTGTTCCTCGGCGGCTCCGGTCCCGAACGCGAGTTGGCGGGAAAAGCCGACATCGAGTTCCGAGAGCTGCCCGCCAAAGGCGTCATGGGGCGCGGCCTAAAAGGCATCCTCGGCGGCATCGGCTGGCTCGGAAAGGGGTTAACCCGCGCCATGGGCGAGTTGCGCCGTTTCCGGCCCGAAGCGGTCATCGGTTTCGGCGGCTACGCCGGATTCTGTCCCGTGCTTGCGGCATGGCTCCTGCGCACCCCGACTGCGGTTCACGAGCAGAACAGCTACCCCGGCGTGACCAACAGGACGCTGGGCCGCTTCGTGAGACGGGTTTTTCTGTCCTTCGAGGACACCGCGGGCATGTTCCCCGCCGCCAAGACGCGGTTGGTGGGCAATCCGGTCCGCGAGACGATTTTCAAGGCGCGCGAAGACGACGCCGAACGCCCGGGACGGCACCTGCTGGTCCTCGGCGGCAGTCAGGGGGCGACCCCGCTGAACAACGCCGTTGTCGCGGCGCTTCCCGCCCTGCTGGAATCGGGGATTACCCTGACGCATCAGGCGGGACGACAGGATGAGGAACGCGTGCGCGCGGCCTATGCGGATGCAGGGGCCGACCCGCGGAGCGTAAAGGGATTCATTGAGGACATGCCCGACGCCTACCGCCGGGCCGACCTGGTTCTGGCACGGGCCGGAGCCTCCACCGTCTTCGAGCTGGCGGCCGCGGGCAAGCCCTCGGCGCTGGTCCCCTTTCCGCACGCGACGCACGATCACCAGACCGCCAACGCCCGCGCTCTCGAAGCGGCGGGAGGCAGCGTGGTGGTCCCCCAGCCCGATCTGGAACAGGGCTGGCTGAAACACAACATTGAATCGATGTTCGACTCCGAACGGCTGACCGAAATGGGCCGCAGGGCCGCCGGTTTCGCAAAGCCGGACGCGGCGTCGAACATCGTGGACGGACTCGAGGCGATCGCCTCGGGCCGCAGATAATCGGGAGACGACATGGCAGCAGCACAGGGACCCACGCTGAACTACCGGGGCGAGAGTTGCCCCGCCCTTCAGGCCAGAGTGAACACCATCCACATGGTGGGCATCGGCGGTTCGGGCATGAACGGCATCGCCGAAGTACTCATCAACATGGGCTTCACGGTCACGGGCTCGGACCTCTCGGCCGGACCGGCCGTGCGCAGACTCCAGCAGCTGGGCGCGCAGGTCTACATCGGCCACGGCGAGGACAACGTGCGCGACGTGGACGTGCTGGTGAAGTCCACCGCCATCCCGGACGACAACCCGGAGCTGGTCAAGGCCCGTGAGCTTGGCGTCCCCATCATCCCCCGCGCGGAAATGCTGGCCGAACTGATGCGCCTTCGCACCGGTATCGCCGTGGCCGGAACGCACGGCAAGACCACCACGACCTCCCTGTTGGCCACCATCTTCACCGAGGCGGGGCTCGACCCCACCGTCATCATCGGCGGCAGGCTGAACACTTACGGCGCCAACGCGCGCCTCGGCGACGGCGATCACCTCATAGCCGAGGCCGACGAGTCCGACGGCTCCTTCCTGTTTCTGCCCCCGGTCATCACCGTGGTCACCAACGTGGATGAGGACCACCTCGACTTCTACGACGGGATTGAGGCCATCGACGACTCCTTCACGGATTTCATGAACAAGATCCCGTTCTACGGCATGAACGTGGTCTGCGGTGACGACTCCGGAGTGCAGCGCCTGCTGCCGCACATCAAGCGCCCCTGCATGACCTACGGGCTGAACAAGGACAACCGCCTGCGCGGCGAGATCATCACTTCGCATCTGCGCAGCATGTTCCGCGTCTATCTCGACGGCGAACTCTGGGGCGAAGCCACCGTGGCACAGCCCGGCCGGCACAACGTGCTCAACGCGCTGGGCGCCATCGGCGTCGCCATCGAGGCGGGACTGGACAAAGACGATATCCTGCGCGGCCTCTCCAACTTCGGCGGCGTCGGGCGGCGCTTCGAGCGCAAGGGCGAACGCAAGGGCGTGCTCGTGGTGGACGATTACGGCCATCACCCCGCGGAAGTGGTCGCCAACCTCGAAACCGCCAAGGCCTGTTACCCGGACCGCCGGTTGATCGTGGCTTTCCAGCCGCACCGTTTCACCCGCACGCAGGCCCTGTTCGGCGACTTCTGCAAGGCTTTCGACGCAGCCGACATGCTGCTGCTGACGGAGATCTATCCTGCCTCCGAGTCGCCCATCCCCGGCGTGAACGGCCTGTCCCTCGCGCAGGGCATCAAGCAGGTCAGCGATGTGAAGGTTCGCTTTTTCCCGGACTTCGGGGCCATTGAGAAAGAACTGCCCCGAATCCTTCAGCCCGGCGACCTGCTCATGACACAGGGCGCAGGGTCCATCTGGACCGTGGGCGAGAACTGGCTCAACGAGCAGGAAGACGAGGAATAGCAATGGCACTGGGCATCCGGCGGCACATCTCTCTGAGCGACCTCACCACCCTGAGAATGGGCGGCGAGGCCGCATGCGAACTCACCGTGCGCGGCGAGACCGATTTCGACGAGCTCTCGGACTTCCTCATGCGGGAGACCGTGCGCCCCTTCGTCATCGGCAAGGGAAGCAACCTGCTCGCCGCCGGAGACGTCTCGGACCTGGCCCTCGTGCGCATCGAGTCTCCGGCCTCGCCGGAACAGGTCGGACGCGACGGCGAAGCGGTCATATTCCGCGCCGGAGCGGGACTGCGCCTGCCCGCCCTCCTCGGCTGGGCCTTCAAATCCGGCCTCACCGGCATGGAAGGCCTTTCGGGCATCCCCGGAACCGTCGGCGGGGCGGTTGCCATGAACGCCGGTTCGTACGGCATCGACATGGCGCAGGTGGTTCGCCGGGTACGCGTCTGGACGCCCACTGAAGGCGTTGAATGGATCGACTCGGCAGACTGCTCATGGGGCTACCGCAGCTTCTGTCCCGGCCGCATCTCCCGCTTCATGATCCATGAGGTGGAGTTCGGTCTCACGGAGTCCACGCCGGAAAAGGTCAAGGCCGCCATGAACGCCACCATGGACAAGAAGAAGGCCGGACAGCCCATTGCCGCCTGGACCGCCGGGTGCGTCTTCAAGAACCCCGAAGGCCACAGCGCGGGCAGGCTGCTCGATCAGGCCGGCTTCAAGGGCCGGGAGCACGGCGGATGCCGCTTCTCCCCAATGCACGCGAATTTTCTTGAGAACACGGGCGAAGGCACCGCTCGCGAAGCCGTCGAGCTCATCGAGGCGGCCCGCGAGGAAGTGGCGAAGCGATTCGAAGTGAAGCTGGAAACGGAGGTCATCATCATATGAGCACCATCACGCTCGGCAAGAATCGCCCCAGACTGGGCGGCAAAACAGTCAACAAACGCCGCAGGCAGCGTACACGTCAGCCCGCTTCGGGCATTGGCGCGTTCCGTCTGGTCCGCAACACGCTGTTCACGCTCATGGCGCTGGGCGGGCTGGCCGTTCTCGGCGCGGGGCTGCTCTACGGCTATCGCTGGGTGACTTCCAGCCCGTATTTCGGCCTTGGCGAAGTGGTCATAAGCGGCAACCAGCATCTGACTCGCGGCGACCTCATGGCGCTGGGCGACGTTGAGCTAGGCGAAAACTGCGTTGACCTGAACGTCTCGGAAGTGGAGCGGCTCATTTCCAACAGCCCGTGGATCGAATCGGCCACAGTACGGCGCGAGCTTCCGGGCAGACTCATCGTAAACGTGACCGAGCGCAAGCCCGCCTTCTGGACAGTGCAGGACGGCACACTGAGCTTTGCCGACGCCGAAGGCCGCGTCATCGCTCCGGCCGCGCCCGGCGAGTACGCCTCCATGCCGATGCTGCGCACAGGCAAGAACGTGCAGGGCGGCGAAGCGCTGCAGGGATTCGTGAATTTCGTCGGATCGGGCCGTGCCCCGTTCGACATGACGCAGGTGGCATGGGTGCGGGTGCTCCCGAGCCACCAGATCGAGGCCCGGCTGGACACTGTCGGGGTGAACGTGGTGCTGGACATGGACCACTGGGAGACCCAGCTGGCCCGCATCAACACCGCATGGCGCGACCTCGCGCGCCGCGGCGAGTTTTCGAGGGTCGCATCGGTGCAGGCCACCGGCGACAAAGTATGGGTGAGACTGCGCGGATAATCCCGCGCCGCAATGAATAGACAGGGAAGAAAGGAGACATTTCCATGGCCAGAAACGACCTGATCGTCGGCCTTGATGTCGGGACCACCAAAATCTGCGTCGTCGTGGGTGAGGGCACCCCGGATGGCGGCGTGGACATCATCGGCATCGGCACCGCCCCGTCCACGGGACTGCGCCGAGGCGTGGTGGTCAACATCGAAAAGACGGTGCAGTGCATCAAGAAGGCGCTCGAAGAGGCCGAGCTGATGGCGGGCTGCGACATCCGCTCGGTGTACGCGGGCATCGCGGGCAGCCATATTCAGGGCTTCAACAGCCACGGAGTCATCGCCGTCAAGGGCGGCGAAGTCACTCAGCGCGACGTTGACCGCGTCATCGAGGCCGCCAAGGCCATCGCCATCCCCATGGACCGGGAAGTGCTGCACACCCTGCCGCAGGAATTCATCGTGGACGACCAGCGCGGCATCGCCGATCCGCTGGGCATGGCGGGCGTGCGGCTCGAGGTGAAGGTGCACATCGTCACCGGCGCCGTGACTTCGGCCCAGAACATCATCCGAAGCTGCAACCGCTCGGGGCTGGACGTCTCCAACATCGTCCTTGAGTCGCTGGCGTCCAGCAAGGCCGTGCTCTCCCCCGAGGAGCGGGAGATCGGCGTGGCGCTGGTGGACATCGGCGGCGGCACCACCGATCTGGCCATCTTCAACAAGGACAGCATCAAGCATACCTCGGTGCTGGCCCTCGGCGGCCACAACCTCACCAACGACATCGCCTACGGCCTGCGCACCCCCATGGTGTCGGCCGAGAAGATCAAGCTCCACCACGGCTGCGCCATGAGCGATCTGGTCACCACCGACGAGATCATCGAGGTTCCCAGCGTGGGCGGACGCGAATCCCGCACCATGAGCAAGCGTGTTCTGGCCGAGATTTGCGAACCCCGCTGCGAGGAGATTCTCGCCCTCGTGGATCAGGAGCTGATCAAGTCCGGCTACAAGAACATGATCGCCGCGGGCGTTGTGCTCACCGGCGGCACCTGCCTCATCGACGGGATGCAGGAGCTGGCCGAACAGATTTTCGACCTTCCGGTCCGCATCGGCTATCCGAGCGGAATCGGCGGGCTCGTCGAGGAAGTGAACAGTCCCAAGTACGCCACTGCAGTCGGGCTTCTGATGCACGGCGCGGGTGAAGAGAGCGGACCGCGGCAGCGGGCGTTCAAGATCCGCGACGAGTCGGGCTTCGACCGCATTCTGGGCAGGATGCGCAAGTGGTTCACGGACATCGCGTAACGGGAAGAACAGGGAAACTCAGGGAAGGAGGACACAATGGAATACTTTGAAATCGAACACGACACCAACGCGAAAATCAAGGTCGTCGGCTGCGGCGGCGGTGGCGGAAACGCTGTCAACAACATGATCCAGTCCGCGCTCAAGGGCGTGAAATTCATCGTTGCCAACACCGACTCGCAGGACATCCACAAATCGCTGGCCGAACACAAGATCCAGATGGGCGAAAAGCTCACCAAGGGCCTCGGCGCCGGGGCGAATCCGGACATCGGGCGTGAAGCCGCACAGGAATCCGTGGACCAGATCCGCGCCTCTCTCGAAGGCGCAGACATGGTCTTCATCACCGCAGGCATGGGCGGCGGCACCGGCACCGGCTCCGCGCCCGTCGTCGCCGAGATCGCCCGTGAAATGGGCGCGCTCACCGTTGGCGTCGTGACCAAGCCTTTCTACTTCGAAGGACGCCGCCGCCTCGGTTCCGCCGAAAAGGGCATCAAGGCCCTGTCCGAAGTGGTGGACTCCATCATCACCATCCCCAACGACCGCCTGCTGCAGCTCGCCGCCAAGAAGGCCGCGTTCGCCGACATGCTCAAGCAGGCCGATGAAGTGCTCTACTATGCGGTCAAGGGCATCGCCGACCTCATCACCGTGCACGGCCTGATCAACCTCGACTTCGCGGACGTGAAGGCCGCCATGGCAAGCTCCGGCATGGCGCTCATGGGTACCGGCATCTCCTCCGGCGAAGGACGCGCCAAGGAAGCGGCCATGAAGGCCATCACCAGCCCGCTGCTGGAAGACGTGTCCATCGAGGGCGCCAAGGGCGTGCTCATCAACATCACCTGCGGCCCGGACATGCTCATCGACGAGGTCTCCGAAGCCGCCGACATCATTTACAAGGAAGCCCACGAAGACGCCGAAATCTTCTTCGGTACGGTTTTCGACCCCGACGCGGGCGACGAAATGCGCATCACCGTGATCGCCACCGGCATCCAACAGGTCATGGAAGAACCCGAGCCGCAGATGTCCAAGGCCGACCAGCAGAAGATGATGCTGCTCGGACCCCGGGGCATGTCCCGCGGACAGAGCCAGGAACAGACCGCACGCTCCGGCATGCGCGAAGGCCATCGCCGCGTCGTCGAAGAGAACCGCAACATCCCGGCCTACCTGCGCAAGGGCGCCGCTGCCGCCGAGGAACCCGCTCCGCAGCAGCAGGTCTCCCGCCGCGCCGTGGCCGGCCCGGGTGAAGAGGAGTTCATCTTCGAGGAAGACGATTTCGACGTCCCCGCATTCATCCGCAGAAACGCGGACTAACGGAGGCGTCCATGAGGAATTTGCCAGACCGCGCCTTGGCGGGCGGAGGGATTCGCCATAGCTGACGCAAAGCGACACCTGTTTTACGGCCGGGAGGAGCCTTTGGCTCCAGACCACGGCGGTCGGCTGCCCACGGCCATCGTGGTGCCCGGAGGCGAGGCGCTGGCAGTGTCGACCCTCGGCTGGCAGGCCGTCTACCGCCTCCTTGCGGAGGAACCGCTCATGGCGGTTGAGCGCGTGTTTCCGGACAAGACCGGACACGGCCCGGACGGCGGCGAGCCTGTATCGAGGGAGGCATCCCACCCACTATCCTCATTCCCTGTCCTTGCCTTCAGCGTGACTTATGAGGAGGACTATCTCCTCCTCGCGCGCACTCTGGAGGCCTCGGGCGTTCCGCCGCTTGCGGCGGAACGCCCGGACTTCCCTCTGGTTCTCGCGGGCGGGCCTCCCGCCTTCCTGAACCCGGCGCCCATCGCGCCGTTCGTGGATCTCTTCTGGGTGGGAGAGGCAAACGAAGACCACCTGCAACTGCTTCTGGACCTGCGTGATCACATCTTCGCGGGCGGGAGCAAGTCCGACTTTCTGGAGGCGGTCAAGGACCGTCCCGGCGTCTATGTTCCGGGCAGCTCGACGACACCCGTGCGCCGAGTGGTTTCAGCTCTCGGCAGCGCGCTCCCCGATCCTGCGTGGTCCTGCTTCGTCAGCCCCACCGCCACCTTCAAGGACACCCTGCTGCTGGAAGTGAACCGCGGCTGTCCCTACGGCTGCCGTTTCTGTGCCGCAGGCTACATCTACCGTCCCCCCCGTCACGCCGACATCGACGTCATGAAGGACGTGGTGGAACGCACCAACCCGCTCAAGGTGGGACTCGTGGGCACCGCGCTCACGGACTGGCCCGACCTGTTGCCGTTCCTGAAATGGCTCAAGGAACGCAAGACCAAATTTTCCCTGTCGTCCATGCGCGCGGACGGCATCACCGAGGAACTGCTGGTGTTCCTGCGCCAGTGTGGCATCCGCACCATAACCCTCGCCCTAGAGGGGGCCAGCGAACGGCTGCGGAACATGGCGAGCAAGAAGCTCGATCCCGACGACTTTCTCAAAGCCGTCCGGTTGTGCGCCCGTTACGGGGTGAACCACCTCAAGAGCTACATCATCGTAGGCTGGCCCGGCGAGACCGACGAAGACTACGACGAGCTTGCCGACTTCATGCAGCGGATCATCGACATCCGCGCCGAGGAGCCCGGCGGTCGCAAGAAATCCTACATGCGCATGACGCTGGGGGCGAGCTGCCTCGTCCCCAAACCGTGGACGCCCTTCCAGTGGGCTCCCATGGCCTCCGAAGAACAGCTGGACCGCCGCCTGAAACAGCTCAGGAAGATCGTCAAGCCCTACAAGGGGCTCACGCTCACCCACGACAGCCCTTTTCAGGCCCGGCTTCAGGGGCTGCTGGCCCGGGGTGACGAACGCGTCGCCGAGTTCATCATGCTCGCCGCAAAGCACGGCGGCTGGAAAAAAGCCCTCAAACGCTGGGACGGTGACCCGTCGGTGTATCTCGACCGCGTGCGCGCCGACGACGAGCCCTTTCCCTGGGAATGCGTGGACATAGGCGTCCGGCGCTCGTTCATGCTGCGGGAGTGGCATCAGGCGCAGAAAGCCGTGGTCACCCCCGGCTGTCCCGGCATTGCCTGCGGTGACTGCAAACGCTGCGGCATGCAGGACTTCACCTCCTAATAATTGTCCCTGCCGCCGCTTTTTGCTAAATCTGCGGCATGAAACGCAGAGAATTCTTTGCTGGCGCTGGGGCGCTTACCCTTGCGGCCTGCACTCCCTTGTCCGATAATGATCGGAAAAACATCCGCTGGCGCATGGCTACGGCATGGCCCAGAAACCTGCCAGTGATGCACGAGGGGGCACGCCTCTTTGCGGAGCGGGTTCACCAACTCAGTCAGGGGCAACTGGAGATAGAACTCCACGCCGCCGGTGAGCTCATGGGCGCGCTCGACGTCTTCGACGCCGCCTCGCAGAACGAGATACAGTGCTACCATGCCGCCTCCTACTACTGGGATGAAATCGAGCCGGCCACGGCGTGGTTTTCGTCGGTGCCCTTCGGCATGAACGCCGAGGGTTGCATGGCGTGGCTTCTCGGCGACGAGGGCCTCTCTCTCTGGCAGGACATCTATCGACGCTTCAGCATCGTCCCCTTCCCCATGGGAGCCACGGGCATGCAGATGGGCGGCTGGTTCAAAGCCCCCCTTGAAGAGCCTGCCGACCTTCTCGGGCTGCGAATCCGGATGCCAGGACTCGGCGGGCGAATCTACGAAAAGCTCGGCGCAAAGACTATCCTGCTTCCCCCTTCCGAGCTTGTTCCGGCCATGCAGGCGGACTTGCTGGACGCGACTGACTGGATAGGCCCGCACATCGATACGGAACTGGGCCTCGACAAGGTGGCCTCGCACTACTACTACCCCGGCTGGCACGAGCCTGCCGGAATCCTGGAACTGGGCATCAACAGCCACGCCTACGACGCACTGCCTCAGCACCTCAAGGCCATCGTCAGGAGTTGCGCCGCCGAAGTGTCCCAGCACATGGAAGCCAGTCTTGCGGTGCTCAACGGGCGAGCCATCCATAAGCTCCGGAATACGCCGGGAATCACGGTGGCCCCATTCCCGCCCAAGCTGCTCGAGCTGTTTCACAGGATAGCCGACGAGACAGTGGAGAATGAAGCGGGCAAAAGCGTGCGAGCAAGGCGGGTGAACGAAAGCTACAAGCGGTTCATGGCCCGCTGGCTGGAATGGGGAAGGATGGCGAATCTGGGCTACTTCGACCTGATGCGCTGACGTCGGCCGCGCTTGCCCGGCATGAATGATGTCCGCAGAAAGGAAGGACTCAGAAAGACGAGGGGATTGCGGACCACGGCATCAGGCAGGATATGATACCATCGGTAGCCGAGCGACCGGAAAAACGTCTCGGCCTTCTCACGAGCTCCCACATCCTCGGCGGCACGCAGGGCAGCGTCCCGCTGACAACGTGATCTGGCCACGGTCTCCAGAATGCGTTCGCTGACGCCGTAACGCACGAACATCCGCCGCAGCCTGCGGTACTCCCGGTTCCGGGAGATGCCGTCCGCACCAGCGAAAAAAGCCACCACCAGCCAGAACACCGCCCACAGGCAGACCGCTCCGCCGAGACGAAACTCACCCCCGGCCTCCAGCGTGAATCCGCAGACCGTGAGCACCACCGCAATGCACAGCGATACGAGCGCCGTGGCGTGCGGCCACGGAGCGGCGAGCAGATAGCGCAAGGAAGCGTCAAGTTCGGCACGTCGCATGATCGTTTTTCCCCGTCCTTTCGATCAGCCCCTAACCGCAGCCGGTGCGGGCGTCAAGAAAAGTCGAGCTCCGGGGGCTGAAAACTCTAGACGTCGGAGAGGGCCAGCGTCACGCCCAGCCCCACCAGAACGGTCCCGGCGGTTCTGTTGAGGGCGCGCTCCATCTTCGGTCCCGTGCGAAGGCGCTCCCCAACCGCACCGCTGAAGACAGCAACCGCGGCGAACACGGAAAAGGACACGAGCATGAACACGGCCCCGAGCAGGATCATCTGAAACACCACCGGGCCGCGGTTCGGGTCCGTGAACTGGGGCAGGAACGCCAGAAAGAACAGTGCCACCTTCGGGTTGAGCACGTTGGCCACGATGGACTGGCGGAAGATGGTCGCCGTGGGAATCTCGCGTCTGTCACCGCCCATCGCACCAGCAGTGGCCGCGCTGCGGAACATCTTCACCCCGAGGTAGACGAGGTAGGCGGCCCCCGCGAGCTTGATGGCGGTGAAGGCCGCGGCAGAGGCAGCCAGCACTGCGGAAACGCCGAACGCGGCAAAGAGCGTGTGAACGATCACGCCCAGATTGAATCCGGCAGCGGCGCACAGGCCCGCCTTTCTGCCCTGCGATATGCCGCGAGCCAGAACATAGAGGATGTCCGGCCCAGGGGTGAGCGCCAGAACGAACACGGCTCCGGCGAAAAGCGCGAGTTGGGATAGCTCCATCATGATGAAAGAATGACCGCCGCGAACCCATGCGGCTCGCGGCGGTCATTTCATGATCTAGATTCCTGACAGGATGATCTCGCCGAACTCGCGGCAGCCGACCTGCTCGGCACCGGGAATCTGGGAAGCCAGATCCACCGTGACCTTGCGTGCGGCCAGCGCCTTCTCCACGGAACCGCGAACCAGCTCGGCGGCTTCGCCGAAGCCGGCGTGATCCAGCAGCATGGCACCGGACAGGATGAGGCTGCCGGGGTTGGCCATGTCCTTGCCTGCGATGGTGGGAGCCGTGCCGTGCGTCGCTTCGAACATGGCGAGGGTGTCGCCCATGTTCACGCCCGGGGCCAGTCCCAGTCCGCCGACCTGCGCGGCCAGCGCATCAGAAATGTAATCGCCGTTGAGGTTGCTGGTGGCGACCACGGAATACTGTTCGGGGCGCATGAGGCACTCCTGGAACATGGCGTCCGCGATGCGGTCCTTGACCACGACCTTGCCTTCTTCGCCTTCCTTGACGCAGGTCCCGGCAAATTCCTGCTCGGCAACTTCATAGCCCCACGCCCGGAACGCGCCTTCGGTGGTCTTCATGATGTTGCCCTTGTGCACCAGCGTCACGGACTCGCGGCCTTCGCGAGCGGCAAACTCGATGGCCCGGCGCACGAGGCGCTTGCTGCCGTTCTCGGTCATGGGCTTGATGCCCACGCCAGCGCCCGGATCCACGTCCGCGCCCAGCTCGTCGCGCAGGAACGCGATGAGCTTTTTGGCTTCCGCGCTGCCGGAGGCGTACTCGATGCCCGCGTACACGTCTTCGGTGTTTTCCCGGAAAACGACCATATCCACGCGCTCGGGGTGCTTCACCGGGGACTCGATACCCGGGAAGTGCCGCACGGGACGAATGCAGGCGTAGAGGTCGAAAGCCTGCCGCATGGTCACGTTCAGGCTGCGGAACCCTTTGCCTACCGGGGTTCCCAGCGGGCCTTTCATGGCCAACTCGGCCTTTGCCAGCGCGTCCATGGTGGTCTGGGGAAGATATTCGCCGGTTTCGGCAAACGCCTTTTCGCCCGCGAGCAGTTCGACCCATTCGAGGGACTTGTTTCCGCCGTAGGCCTTGTCCATGGCCGCATCAAGTACAGGACGGGCCGAAGCCCACACCTCGGGGCCGATGCCGTCGCCTTCTATGAAATATACCGTGCGCTGCGTCAAAGCATCCTCCACGCGTCAGAATGTTTCTTCGATATTTAACAAAAACGAGAAGCGAAACATACTCAGGTCGTTTCCCGTTTGCAAGTCTTCTTAAAAATGTCGATTGATTTGGGATATGCGGTGAGATAGCGTAGAAAAATGATCGCCAGCATCGAAACAGTGAGAGCGCTCGTGGACGGCGCGGAGCGCATCGTGGTCCTTACCGGCGCGGGAATCTCCGCGGAATCCGGAGTGCCCACGTTCCGCGGCCCGGACGGAGTGTGGAACGGCCTGCGCGCCGAAGAACTCGCGCACCCCGAAGCCTTTGCGCGGGACCCGCAGAAGATATGGGACTTCTACAACTGGCGGCGGGACATGCTGCGCCAGTGCCGCCCCAACCCCGCCCACGAGGTACTGGCCGCCATGGAGGCCAACACGCCCTCGTTCAACCTCATCACCCAGAACGTGGATGGACTGCATCAGCTTTCCGGCAGCGACAGCGTGCTCGAATTGCACGGCAACATCTGGCGCGTGCGGTGCACCCAGTGCACTTTCAAAACGCACGACCACGACGTACTCCCCCCCCTCCCCAAATGTCCCGGCTGCAACGCGCTGCTGCGCCCGGACGTGGTCTGGTTCGGCGAACAGCTCGACCCCGGCACCCTGCACTCGTCCGTAGAAGCAGCCGCCAATGCGGACATCCTCATGGTGGTCGGCACTTCCGGCCTCGTCCAGCCCGCCGCATCCCTCGCGGACCTCGCGACGCGGCACGGGGCCGTCACGGTGGAGGTAAACCTCGAGCCGACACCCAACACAGGCTTCATGGACTTCGCCCTCCACGGCAAAGCAGGGGAAATCCTGCCCAGGCTCATGCTCCAACCTTTGCTTATAGGGTAGACACTATAACGAAAACCCGGTATCGGTTAGCCCATGAAATCGATGCCGCCACTGCTTCCGGTCCAACAAGCGCACCCCGGACGACTGACCCAGAGCTTCATCTCCGCCGTGGTCTTCATGGGCGTGTGGACCATCTCGTCCAACTGTCTGGGCCTTCATTGCCATCAGACCAAGCCCTACTTCACACAGGCTCTGCTCTGGTGGCCCAACTACTTTGCCCCGCTCCTGCTCGGCTTTCCCGACAACGGCTTCTGGACGGTCTTCATCACGGCGACCTTCATCGCCCTCATCACGACCCTCTTTTTATCGGTCATTCTATACGACCTCCGGCGCTGGCGCAACGCGGAGCAACTGCAGGAAGCCCCCCGGACGTTCACTCTGTACCTGTCGGAGAACGCGGGCGGCATCATGACCTCGCTGGGAATCCTCGGCACCTTTCTGGGGCTGGCCCTCGGCACGAGCGCGGTTGAGTTGTCCGAATCCCCTGAAAAAGTGCAGTTTCTGAGTCAGCATTTTCAGGAAATAAAAAAGCTCATGCTGACACTCTCCCTCGCCTTCTGGTCCAGCGTGGCCGGCATCAGCGGAGCCATCGGTGTCAAGATTTTCAAAGGGTTATTCAACAATTTTGCCGACCAGCCCACAGACATGATCAGCGTGATGGACACGCATTCGAGCGCGGTCTGCACCAAACTCGACTCCATCGACACCAGCATCAAGGGGCAGAAGATCATTCCGGCACAGGAAATCGCCGAGGCCATATCGCGCGAGTTGCGGAGCGAATTCGCGCACCACTTCTCCATGTTGGATCAGGCGACCGCTGATTGCGGAGCCGCGGCGAAAGAATGTGCCACGGCAATGCGGGCAAGCACCCAAACTTTCTGCGACACGATGCGGGAGCAGGCTTCGATCACGCAAAACACAATTCGCTCCGAGCTGAATATTATGCAGGATAAATTCGACAAGATCGCGGTCAACATGGACTCCGCCGTCAAAACCAGCCACGAGACGCTTGTCCTCTCGCGCAGTGATTACAAGCAGCTGCACGAGGAGGCGAAAAAGATCAACGCACAGCTCAAGGCCACGACAGAGAGCTACGACCAGCTGCGCAAGGAAGTCGAAGACACGGCCATGAAGTTGCAACGGATGGTCCGCAACTACCGCAAAGCCCACAACTATGATCGCGAGCTCAGGGACGCCTTCCGCAAGATGGGAAACATCCCCGCAGAGATGGACCGCCTGCACGGTGCGCTTGCGGTTCGCATGGAACGGCAGGAGAACACAATGAGACGGCACGGGTACGACCCGGGCGCGGATCTGGAGAAAATTCTCTCCGCCATTGACAAAAACGACATTGTGGGACTGGAGGCGCTGCTCCAGCGTCTGCTGCAGCACCTGAAAGAGGCGAAGGAGAGCAAATGAAGCCTGCGGAAGACCACTGGGTAGCCCTTTGCGACCTTTTCGGCGGGCTCACCGCTTTTTTCGTTTTCACCGCCGTGGGCGTCGCCACCGCGGCAGGGGTGGTCATTGCGGGCATGGACCTCGAATACGGCTCCAGAGAGCGAACGGAGGCCAACTCGACCATCACCATCACCTACGGCAGCGGGACGAACTTCGGTCACAATCGCTTCGCGCCTGCCGACAAACGGAAACTGCTGTCCATCTGCTCCATGATCCCCGAGCGCTACAGAGAACTCCGGGCCTCCATGGTCGCGTTCATAGGACACGCCTCCTGCCGGATGGACGATGACAGGGACAGGATCGCCAGACGCAAGCTCGACTCCTACGACAACAACAGCACGCTCTACTTCGAGGACTTTGCCACCAACGCGGAACTGTCGGCGCGCCGGGCCATGGCAATCTACAATTTTTGTCTCTGCGAAACCGAAGAACCTGTGCGCCAGTGGTTTCTGGACCACCAGGACCGCATCGTGGTGGAGGGCCGCTCCGAGCTGGAGGCCGGTCTCGACCTTTCCGACGGCGAGCCCTACTGCAAGGACCGGCAGCGCCCGTATGCCGATGAACGAAAATATCGCCGCGTGGACATCCAATTTCTGACCGGACCGGTCGCCAACAAACCTCCCAAAGCGGTTCACGGACACCTTCAAGGGGGGTCCGAGTAAACCAATCGGAAACATTCACCTGCATTCATTCCGCATTTCGAAACGCGCAACCGCCCCCACTTCCCGATCAATGCAATTTCACCCTTACCGCCCCCGAATATGGACAATAATCCTTCTTCGGGGTACGTTGACCACCATTTTTACGGGCTGACTTCTCGGAATGACTCCGCATCCAGCCGGAAGCGATGGAGTTTTCATATGGAAATTCTCAGTATGGGAAAGAGCTGCGACGCGACCTTCATAGAGGACGTGAAACGCGAATCGGGACAGGACCCGGCCACCTGCTACCAATGCGGCAACTGTACCGCGGGATGTCCGTATACCTTCGTATACGACATCCCGGTGAACCAGATCATGCGTCTTTTGCAGGCCGGGCAGAAGGAGCGCATTCTCAAATCGAAATCCCTCTGGCTGTGCGCCACCTGCGAGTCCTGCACCACCCGATGCCCTCAGGGTATCGACGTGGCGCTGATCATGGACGTGCTCAGGCACATGGCCCGGCGCGAGGGATACGCCGCGGAAAAGAACGTGAAGACCTTCTACGACGGATTTCTCGAATCCGTTAAGCGCCACGGCCGCGTCTTCGAAATGGGCGTCGCCGCAAACTACAACCTGAAGACCGGCCGGTTCTGGACCGGCGCCGACATCGCCCCCAAGGCGCTTTCCATCGGCAAGCTCGACTTCAGGCCCCACGAAATCAAGGGACGCGACGAGGTCAAACGCATCTTCCGCCGCTATCTGCAACGCGAGGAGGCGGGCGAATGAGCCTGATGAAGATTCCATATTATCCGGGCTGCTCACAGACCGGCTCGGCGCGCGAATACGACATGTGTACCCGCGAGTGCATGGCCGGGCTCGGCATAGAGCTGCTGGAGATCGATGACTGGAGCTGCTGCGGCTCCACCCCGGCCCATACCGTGGACCACTCGCTGGCGGCGGCCCTCTCGGCCAGAAACCTCGAACGGGTGGAGGCCATGGGCCACAAGCGGGTCACCACGCCCTGCCCGAGCTGTCTGACCAACCTCAAGACCGCCGAACACCGCCTCTCCCGCAAGGACTTTCGCGACAGGACCAACCAGCTCCTCGACCGCCCCTACGACGGCGGCGTCACCACCAAGTCCGTGCTCCAGATCATCTTCGAGGACTACGGCGTGGAAGCGCTCAAGGCGCGCGCGGTGAAGAAGCTCAAGGGCCTGAGCCTCGCGCCCTATTACGGGTGCATCATGAACCGGCCGCCCGAGATCATGCGTTTCGACCATCACGAAAACCCGGTGGCCATGGACAAGATCGTGGAGGCGCTCGGTGCCGAGGCGGCCCCGTTCCCGCTCAAGGTGGAATGCTGCGGCGCGGCGTACGGCGTTCCGCGCGCCGACGTCACGGCAAAGCTCACCGCGCGGCTGCTGGACGCGGCAGAGGACTGCGGCGCGGACGCCGTGGTCACGGCCTGCCCCCTTTGCCACATGAATCTCGACCTCAGGCAGTCGCAGGTCAACCGCAAGCAGCGTCGGGGCTTCAACATCCCGATCCTTTATATCACGCAGGTCATCGGGCTGGCGCTGGACATCGCGCCGGAGAAGCTCGGCATGAACCTGCACGCGGTAGACCCGCGCCCCCTGCTCAAAAAGCTTGAGGGAGGCGAATAAATGAGAATAGGCGTATTCGTCTGCCACTGCGGCAGCAACATCGCAGGGACCGTGGACGTGGTCAGCGTGGCCGAGGCCGCGCGACTGTTCCCGGACGTGGTCTTTTCCACGGACGAGGTCTATACCTGCTCCGAACCGGGCCAGAAAGCGATCCAGAACGCCATCCGCGAGCATCGCCTCGATGGCGTGGTGGTGGCTTCCTGCTCGCCCCGCATGCATGAGAACACCTTCCGCCGGGCCATCGAAAAGGCCGGGCTGAACCGATACATGCTGGAAATGGCCAACATCCGCGAACATGTATCGTGGATCGGCAAGGACAAGGAGAAGAACACCTTCAAGAGCACCGAGCTGGTGCTCATGGCGGTGGAGAAGCTCCGCAAGAACCGCCCGCTGGTGGCCAAGTCCTTCGACATCAACAAGACCGTCATGGTGCTCGGCGGCGGTGTGGCGGGCATTCAGGCCGCGCTGGACTGCGCCGACGGCGGACTCGACGTGATCCTCGTGGAGCGCGAATCCACCATCGGCGGCACCATGGCCAAGCTGGACAAGACCTTCCCCACCGTGGACTGCTCCACATGCATCCTCGGCCCCAAGATGGTGGACGTCTCCCAGCACCCCAATATCACGCTCATGACCTCATCGGAAATCGAAGAGGTCAGCGGGTACGTGGGCAACTTCGATGTTACGGTGCGCAAGCACGCCACCTACGTGAACAACGAGCTGTGCACCGGCTGCGGCCTGTGTGCCGAGAAGTGTCCCAGCAAGAAAGTGCCGGACCGCTTCAACGAGGCGGTGGGCAATACTACCGCCATCAACATCCCGTTCCCGCAGGCCATCCCCAAGAAGGCCTCCATAGACCCGGGACATTGCATCAAGTTCACCAAGGGCAAGTGCGGCGTGTGCGCCAAGGTCTGCCCCACCGGTGCCGTGAACTACGAGCAGCAGGACGAACTGACCGAGGTCAAAGTCGGCGCGGTCATCACCGCCACCGGCTTTTCCCTCTTCGACCATACCCGGCTGGAACAGTACGGCGGCGGACGCTATCCCGACGTCATCACCTCCCTGCAGTACGAGCGCATGCTCTCGGCCTCCGGCCCCACGGGCGGGCACGTCAAGCGCCCCTCCGACGGACGCGAGCCCAAGAACGTCGTGTTCATCCAGTGCGTCGGCTCACGCGACAAGTCCGTGGACCGACCCTACTGCTCGGGCTTCTGCTGCATGTACACCGCCAAGCAGGCCATCCTGACCAAGGACCACCTGCCCGACTCCCAGAGCTACGTGTTCTACATGGACATCCGCGCCCCGGGAAAACAGTACGACGAGTTCACCCGTCGGGCCATGGAGGAATACGGAGCGCGCTACGTCCGCGGCCGTGTTTCCATGATCTACCCGAGGGACGGATCCCTTGTGGTTCGCGGCGCGGACACGCTGGCCGGGACCCAGATGGAAGTGGACGCCGACCTCGTAGTGCTGGCCGTGGGAGCCGAGTCCGGCAAGGGCGCACCCCAGCTGGCCGAGAAGCTGCGCATCTCCTATGACCGATACGGCTTCTTCCTCGAAGGTCACCCCAAGCTCAGGCCGGTGGAGACCAACACGGCGGGCATCTTCCTCGCCGGAGCCTGTCAGGGCCCCAAGGATATTCCGTCCTCCGTGGGACAGGGCAGCGCGGCCGCGGCCAAGGTGCTGACCATGTTCTCCAAGGACAAACTGGAATCCGACCCGGCCGTGGCGCAGGTCAACCAGCGCCGCTGCGTGGGCTGCCTCAAGTGCGTGCGCACCTGCCCGTTCGGGGCCATCAAGGAAATCGAAGCACGCGACGGCTCGACCAAGGCTGAGGTCATCGACACCGTGTGCCAGGGTTGCGGCATCTGCTCCGTGACCTGCCCGCACGGTGCCATTCAGCTGAGCCATTTCACAGACAACCAGATACTCGCCGAGGTGGACGCATTATGCCTGTCATGGATGGACGAGAACTTCGCATAGTCGGCTTTCTCTGCAACTGGTGCTCGTACGGCGGCGCGGACACCGCGGGCGTGGCCCGTTTCGACCAGCCGACCGACCTTCGCGTGGTGCGCCTGCCCTGCACTGGCCGCATGGACCCGCTCTTCGTGGTCAAGGCCCTGCTCTCCGGCGCGGACGGCGTCCTCGTCTCCGGCTGCCACCCGCGCGACTGCCACTATTCCGAAGGCAACTTCTACGCCAGACGCCGCCTCGAAGTGCTCAAGCAGTTCCTGCCCGTCAGCGGCATCGACCCCGAACGCTTCGAGTATACGTGGGTATCGGCCTCCGAAGGCCAGAAATGGCAGGAAGTGGTCACCAAATTCACCGAGCGCATTCACCGTCTCGGCCCCTCGCCCGCCATCGCGGACGCCGCCGAGAAGCTGAAAGCCGCCAACCTCGGCTGATCCGGAGGAAGCATGTCCAAACTGGATACTCTCAAGGAACAGATACAAGCGGCGCTGCCCGACCTCGACTTCGTGGTCGCATGGGAACGGGGTTTCGACCCGGCCCACGCAACGCCCTATCATATCAAGGAAGAGGCTGATCTGGACCGCATGGTCCTCGACGCCACCTGTGCACACAACCTCGCGTCCTTCCTCACCGGCTTCAAGGGCAAGAAGGTGGGCGTGGTGGTCAAGGGTTGCGACTCGCGCACCGTGGTGCAGCTCATGCAGGAAAAACTCATCGACCGCGAAGCCGTCACCGTGTTCGGCGTGCCCTGCCGGGGCGTGCTGGACAAGGCCAAGCTCCGCCGCGCCGCGGACCTGTCACGGGTCGAAAGCCTCGAAACAGACGAAACCACCGTGCGCCTGAGCGTGAATGGCGAAGAGCAGGAGTTGCCGCGCGAAGAGCTGGTGGCCGACAAGTGCACCACCTGTCGCTACCCGAACCCGCTCGAATTCGACCACATGGCGGGCAAGCCGCTGGAGCCGGTGGGCAACGAGGCAACGCAGTACGCGCGCATCGAAGCCTTCGAGGAAAAACCGGTTCAGGAACGCTTCGAGTTCTGGGTGGGCGAGATGGACCGCTGCATCCGCTGCTACGCCTGCCGCAACGCCTGCCCGCTCTGCGTCTGCCGCGACCACTGCATCGGCGACTCGCGCGACCCGCACTGGCTGTCGCAGGAGACGGACATCCGCAACAAATGGATGTTCCAGCTCATCCACGCCTCGCATCTGGCCGGACGCTGTACCGAATGCGGCGAATGTGAACGCGCCTGCCCCATGGACATCCCGGTGCTCATGTTCAAGAAAAAATTCAGTTCCGCCGTCAAGGGGCTTTTCAACTACGAGTCCGGCGTGGACCCGGCGGCCATCCCGCCGCTGTTCACGTTCCAGGTGGACGAGGAAACCATCAACGAGAGGGGCTGGTAAATGGCAAAGACCGTATTCCTGCCCGAAGAGAATCTGGACGCATGGATCAAGGCCATGGCCGCAGAACGGCGCGTGATGGCTCCCGTACGTGACCACGAGGCCGTGATTTACGCGCAGGTCAACGACGCATCCGCTGTCGAGCTTGACGCGCAGGCCACCGAGTCGCCCAAGAAAGCGATCTTCCCGCAGACCGAGACCCTGCTCTCCTTCAAGCGCATGAAGTCCGCCGAATCACCCGACGCGCTGGACATCGACATCCGCGAATCCATCGAAGCCGAACCCACCGTGGTCTTCGGCGCCCGCCCCTGCGGCGTCCGCGGTTTCGCCATGTTCGACCGCGTCTACGACAACAAGCGCATCACCGACCCGTACTACAAGGCCCGCCGCGACAACACGCACTTCGTGACTATCGGCTGCGACAAGCCCATGAACGCCTGCTTCTGCCACTGGATGGGCTCCGGCCCCGCCGACGAAGACGGCACCGATGTGCTGCTCGTCCCGGTGGAAGGCGGATACGCCGCCCGCGCCGTCACCGACGAAGGCAAGAAGCTGCTCGATCTGGCCGAGACCACGACCCGAAAAGGCGTCAAAGCCGAAGCCGACGCAGTCGCCAAGCAGGCGCTGGAAGCCATGAGCGAGGCCCCGGACCTCTCGGACGTCCCCGCCAAGATCATGGACGCCTTCGACAATCTCGACTTCTGGTCCGAGATGACCGCAGCCTGCGTCTCCTGCGGGGCATGCACCTACCTCTGCCCCACCTGCTACTGCTTCAACATCACCGATGAAGCCGTCGGCCTTTCCGGCAAGCGCATCCGCACGTGGGACAACTGCATGAACCACAACTACACGCAGGAAGCCAGCGGACACAATCCGCGCCCCACCAAGGCGCACCGCATGCGCAACCGTGTGGGCCACAAATTCGGCTACTACCCGGACCTGCACGACGGCACCATACTGTGCTGCGGCTGCGGACGCTGCATCGCCCGCTGCCCCAACTCCGTGGACATCCGCCGCATCGTCATGCGGGTCAAGGAGCGATAGACCATGTGCGACTGCAAGAACCCGTATCTCCCTGAAAAGGCCACCATTCTGGAGGTGGTGCAGGAAACCGCTAACATCAAGACCTTCCGCGTCAGGCTCGACGACGAAGACAAGATGAAGGCCTTCACCTTCGAACCCGGTCAGGTCGGACAACTCTCCGTCTTCGGCACCGGGGAGTCCACCTTCGTCATCAACTCGCCCCCGACACGCATGGACTACCTGCAGTTCAGCGTCATGGAAGCAGGCGAAGTCACCCGCGCCCTGCACGGCCTCAAGGCCGGAGACAAGGTCGGCGTGCGCGCCCCGCTTGGCAACGCCTTCCCCGCACAGCAGATGAAAGGCAAGGACATCGTCTTCGTCGGAGGCGGCATCGGCATGGCCCCCCTGCGCACCCTGCTGCTCTACATGCTCGACAACCGCGACGACTACGGCAAGATCACCGTACTCTACGGCTCCCGCTCGCCCGCCGACTTCTGCTATCAGGAAGACCTCGACGAATGGATGGCCCGCGACGACATGGAACTCGTCCTCACCGCCGACACCGGCAGCGACGACTGGCAGCACCGCGTAGGACTCATCCCCCACGTCCTGCTGGACATGGAACCCGCCGCCAAAAACGCCGTCGCCGTCACCTGCGGCCCGCCGATCATGATCAAGTTCACGGTCCAGGCCCTCGAAAAGCTCGGCTTCGCACACGAAGACATCGTCACCACGCTCGAAAAACGCATGAAATGCGGCGTGGGCATCTGCGGACGCTGCAACATCGGCACAAAATACGTCTGCGCCGACGGACCGGTGTTCACCTACGCCGAACTCAAGGAACTGCCGAACGAACTGTAGTTCCTCACTGCTATTCAAAAAATAAAAAGGGGCTCTTGCGAGCCCCTTTTTTTGTGCGGGAGGAGAGGCCTCCGGCGGGCAGGGCGCTGCCCTGCAACCGGCAAAGGGGCGGACCCCCTTTGCAATCCCTGGGTTGCCCGGAAAGCAACACCGCCCAAGTAGTCCGAAAGCCTTTAGGAGAGCTCATGGTGTTGCTTTCCGGGCGCGGAACCATGGTGCTATTCTTTCTTGGCTAAAGGTTGAGGGTTAATTTGTGGGTGTGGTGCATAGCCTTTAGCCTAATGTTTACCCCAAATCCCCGTCAGCGGTGTTGCAGCTTGAACGCGAGTTGTGCGGTCGCATGGTCTCGGCAGCTGCAACTCCGCTGACAAAACAGGGTTTCCAAAGGGGGCCCGCCCCTTTGGTCCCCCTGAAAGGGTCTGCCCGAAGGGCCCGTCGGAGACATCTTTTATATTCCAAGCATTCTCCATAAAAGAAAAGCGCTCCCGGAGGCCCCTTTTTTGGTCCCAAGCGGCCTCCGCCGGGCAGGGCAGCTGCCCTGCACCCGGCAAAGGGGCGGACCCCCTTTGCAATCCCTGGGTTGCCCGGAAAGCAACACCGCCCAAGTAGTCCGAAAGCCTTTAGGAGAGCTCATGGTGTTGCTTTCCGGGCGGGTATCAATGGTGGTTTTTTTGCCTGACCGCGGAGGATAAATGCTGGATGGGGATTGCTGACAATGGGTTATGGTCTTTTGGCGTAGGCCGAAACAATATGCCCAAATCCCCGTCAGCGGTGTTGCAGCTTGAACGCGAGCTGTGCGATCGCATGGTCCCGGCAGCTGCAACTCCGCTGACAAAACAGGTTTTCCAAAGGAGGCCCGCCCCTTTGGTCCGCCTGAAGGGCCCGCCGGAGGCCTCTTTTAAATCCCAAGCATTTCCATGCCTTTGACGAGTCCGAAGCAGCCGGTGAGCATCATGTCTCCGCCGGGTGCGGGGAAGGTTGCGTCGAATCCTTGCAGCATGGCTCTTCTTGGGCCGAGTACGACGGTTTCGGGGAACTTGTCGGCCATGTTGCTGATGGCGAGAGTCAGGCAGCCGTGGCCCCATTCGTCGAAGACTTGCTGGAAGGTCAGTTTGCCTTCTCGAAAATCCTTCAGGTCCTGCCAGAGTTTTTCGGGTTTGAGGCAGCCGGTGTGTTGTTCGTAGACGCCGTGAATTCGGCCGCCGTGCAGCAGGAAGGCAATGGTGTGACTGTTGCCGATGTTGACGAGGGTCATCCCCTTGGTTCTCGCGCGTTCTTCGATTTCCGGGTCGAAGAGCGCACCGAGAACGGCTGCGGAACCAGAATCGGCGGTGACGGCGTTGTCGGCTGACTCGTGGAGGTCCTGAAGCCGGGTCATCATCTTGGGCGGGGTGTTGTAGATGAGCGCTGCGGGGTCGCCGTCATGGGTGGTCAGCAGGTCTTCCCAAATCTTGAAACGTCCCATCCGATTGGATTCCCCGGGGTGGTGGCCGTGATCCTGAGCACAGGCGGCAATGCGGTCAGGGCGGGGCAGTTCGGCGGCATCAAGGAAGCGATCCCACCAGAGGCGATCGAAGTCGAGCAACTCGAGCGGTTGATATCCCTTCGGGCACTCTTCGGTGAGGGTGACGCCCATGGCTTCGACTTTGGCGGGATCGTCGTTGAGGGTCAGGGCTGCCTGTCGGGTGGCGGCCATGGGCATTCCGGCCTTGAGGTGCTTGCGGACGGCTCCTCCGATACCGCCGCCCATGATGCGACCGTGCAGCCAGACAGGCTGACCTTGCGCAGTGTATTGCGTGAGGTATTGAGCAATACGGACCGAGGGAGTGGGCAGGATGAACTTGGGGCAGTTTTCAATTTCCCGCTCGGGGAGGTGCAGCAGGACGTCCTGTGTACCGGAGCCGATGTCGAGGCAGAGTGTGGCAGTCATGTGCGCTCCTTGTTCTTGAATGTGCTTGGGAGGTTACATCTCGCGACGCGCCTGTTCAAGTTGTTGACTCTTTTTTCGATCAGGCACATCATCGCACCATGCTTTATATATTATATGCGGTCATTGGAATTCTGGTGACACTGCCTCTGTTGCGGATGGTGCTTTTTACGGCTTCCAACCGCAGGGCCGGACAGTGGGACGAGGTTCGCGAGCTCTGCACCCGAGGGCTGTCGCTGTCCCTGCTTCGGGCGTACCTTACCGGAATTCTCAGCGAAGCCACGGCGCCTGCGCTGTTCCCGCTCGGATTGGGGCGCGAGGAAGTACCCAACGGGCGAGGTACGCCGGTCCTGCTGGTTCACGGACTGTATCATAACAGATCGGCATGGCGCTTCTTTCGCAGATCGCTTGCCGATGAGGGATTTACGAGTGTTCGCGCCATCACCTACGGCAGCTGGCGCGGCGGTTTTGATGACGCCATGACCACGGTTCGACGTGAACTGCGGCGGACGCTGGATGCGAATCCGGGTAGAAAGGTGCTGTTGGTGGGGCACAGTCTCGGCGGAGTGCTGTTGCGGGTGGTCGCCTCGGAGGAAGAGTTCCGGGAGCGCGTTGGAGCGTTGGTGACGCTCGGCTCCCCATTCGGCGGGAGCGACCTCGCGCATGTGGGCGTGGGCGCGCTGGCGCGGTCCCTCAAGCCGGACGGGGTGGCCTGTCGCGCCCAGCGTACGATCAAGGACGCGGATGTCCCCAAGCTGGCCGTCTATTCACCGGTTGACGACTTCGTCTTTCCTCTGAAGCATCTGAACCCGGGGGCGGGATGGCAGCTGCACGACTGCGAACCCATGTCGCACGTCTGGCTGCTCTACTCTCCTCAGGTCGCCGGCACCGTTTCGGCCTTCCTCAAACGCTACCGCTGATCCTCGCGCATATTGCGTTCGCAGTCCCCGAGATAGGCAAGCACCGCCTCAAGGGTTTCGTGCAACGGGCCCGGCACATCGGGAAGCCCGGCGAGCACCGCCAGCAGCTCCTGCTCGTCCACGCCCCGCTCCTTGGCGAGCTTCATCAAGTCCCGGCGCAGCTCCTCATTCATTTTCGATCACCGGAAAACCGGGAAACGGGCCGTCGCCCGAGACCGAACCACGGGGTGAACGACTGCCCGCGAGTTTGAGCCTGCTGGCCTTGCCGACCACCTCGGACAGGCGTTCGGCCGAGATATCCCAGCGTCCGGGCTCGTAACTGATCCCCCTGAGGTCGAGTACCTGCGCGGTGCCGTCAGGCGCAGTGGAGAGAATCGAAAATATCCGCTTTTCTCCGGCCTGTTCGTCCATGGTCCTGAATACGGTCATGGAATACTGATAGCCGGTCTGGTCGTTGTCCCAGTGAACCGGGGTGCGGTCCGGAGCATGACCGAGGGCGCTGGCAATGCGCAGGGCGTCCGAGCGGGTCAGCCAGCTCCCGGCGAAGCGGGGAGCGTCACTCACGGCGGAGGCGTCCATGGAATGTCGGCAGCCGCCGACCAGGGTCAGGGCGACCAGCAGGACGAGCATCGGCCCAAGGGCGTAGTGTTTCATCATTCCTCGCTTGAGGGGGGCGGCGAACCGCCCCCGGTTTCCAGACGGTTAAAAGTCGTAGCCGAAGGACTCGACAACGCCCTTGGTGCGTGCCTTGGACGCGGCCATGCGCTCTTCCAGTTCCTTGACGTATGCATCAAGATCGAGCGGCTTGCTCGCCACGCCGGTATCCATGGCGGCCTTGGCCACGGCCGGGGCGAGCCATGTCAGCACGCGGGGGTCGAGCGGCTTGGGGATGATGTAGTCGATGCCGTATTCCAGCTTGTCCACGGCGTATGCCTTGCAGATCTCGTCGGAGACCGGCTCCTTGGCGAGGTCGGCAAGCGCCTGCGCGGCGGCGATCTTCATTTCCTCGTTGATAATGCTGGCGCGGCAGTCGAGCGCGCCTCGGAAGATGAAGGGGAAGCCGAGTACGTTGTTCACCTGGTTGGGGAAGTCGGAACGGCCGGTGCCCATGATGATGTCCGGGCGGACGTCCTTGACCACCGGGTACGGGATTTCCGGGTCCGGGTTGGCGCAGGCGAAGATGATGGCGTTTTCGGACATGGTCTTGACCATCTCGGCGTTGATGGCGTCCTTGACCGAGAGGCCGAGGAACATGTCGGCGCCGTTCATGACGTCGGCGAGCGTGCCGTAGTCCTTGTCCTGCGCGTAGTGGCGCTTGAAGTCGTTCAGGTCGTCGCGTCCTTCGTGAATGAGGCCGCGCGAATCGAACATGAAAATGTTCTCGCGCTTCACGCCCATGGCCACATACAGGTCGGAGCAGGCGATGGCAGCGGCACCCGCGCCGGAGACAACGATCTTGATGTCCTCGATCTTCTTGCCGGAGATTTCAAGGGCGTTGATGATGCCTGCGGCCGAGATGATGGCGGTGCCGTGCTGGTCGTCGTGGAAGACCGGAATGTTCATCTCTTCCTTGAGGCGACGTTCGATTTCAAAGCACTCCGGAGCCTTGATATCTTCAAGGTTGATGCCGCCGAAGGTCGGGCCGAGCACGCGGCAGAAGTTGACCACGTCGTCGGGCGTGGCGGCGTCGACATTGAGATCGTACACGTCGATGTCCGCGAAAATCTTGAAGAGAACGCCCTTGCCTTCCATCACCGGCTTGGCCGCTTCGGGGCCGATGTTGCCGAGGCCGAGCACGGCGGTTCCGTTGGAGACGACTGCCACCAGGTTGCCCCTGTTGGTGTAGCGGTATGAGTCTTCCTTGTCCGCGTGGATGGCGCGGCAGGCCTCGGCCACGCCGGGCGAGTAGGCCATGGAAAGGTGCTTCTGGGTGTCGCAGGGCTTGATGGAGAAGACTTCGAGCTTACCGCGGCGCTTGTCCTCGTGGTATTTGAGCGCCTCTTCCTTGGTGAACAGTGCCATATGTGCAGCCTCCGGGGTTGTAGTACGAGAATTCGTCATTAGTAGAAGGTGCGCAACAGCGAGTCAAGATGGCGTATATCCGGCATTCACGCCCATTCGGCCATCCGCTGCACGGATTGACTCTTTCGCCGCTGTGTGACAATCAGCCATTCATCCGGAGGACTTCATGCTCGACAACGTCACGGTCGTACTGGTGCGGCCCAAGTATCCAGAAAACATAGGCTCCGTCGCCCGGGCCTGCCTGAACATGGGCTGTCCGAACCTCACCCTCGTTGCCCCGCGATACTTCGACATTGAACGTGCCATGCCGCTGGCGACCGTGCATTCCAAACATATCCTCGAGGGCGCCCGCATCACGGAAACCCTTGAGGAAGCCCTGGACGACTGCTCCGCCGCCTACGGCACCACGGCACGCACCGGCGGATGGCGCAAGGGTGTCATGGCCCCCGCCACCATGGCCGGAGTCGTGGGCGAGAAAGTCCGCATGAACGGTCAGGTTGCGATCGTCTTCGGCCCGGAGGACACGGGCATGACCAACGATGAGACGCAGCTCTGCACCGGGCTGGTGACCATCCCCACCAATCGTCAGGGGACGTCGCTCAACTTGGCCCAGGCCGTGCTGATTCTGTTGTACGAGTGCTTCAAGGAGGCGCTCTCCGAACCGTTCAGGCCCGCAGGCCCGCCGGAAGAACGGCTGTGTACCGTGAAGGAACAGGAGGCGCTGTTCTCCAATCTGCGAGAGACGCTGCTGGCCGTCGACTATCTGCGTGACACCAACACCGACTACTGGATGATGCCCGTGCGCCGCTTCATGGCTCGCATGAACCTCAAGCGCAACGAGTTCAACCTGCTCATGGGCATCTGCCGTCAGGTCAAGTGGATTGCAGGCCGGGCGTTTCCGGACCGCAAAACCGACTAGCCCCGGCTCCGGCGCGCAGGAATTGTCAGGGAAGAAGCAGCAGCGTGCCCTGAGGCACCGAGCTGAAACCGGCCTGTTCTCCGACTCGGATACCGGCCGGTTCCGTCAGGGAGTCGCGCCCAACGGAATAAAGACGCGTGTAGCCCGAGAAGGCGGCGAGCAGCCGCACCGACTCCTTCTCCGGATCGCATCCGGCTTTGGCGAGCATACGTGGGTGCAGCGAAAGCAGCACCACGGGCCGTTTCGCCGAGAGGAAATCCCGCATGGCCGGAATGGCGGCGTACTCACCGCCTTCAATGTCCATCTTCAGAAAATCCGTGTCCGCCAGCTCGTGCGAGAAAGCGTCCGCCACATCCACGGCCTCGGCCCGAAATGTGTTCTCCGCTTCGGGCTCCAGCGAACTGGTCTCGCTCTTACCGGCCTCGCCCGGAGGCGTCAGCGCTATGTGTCCCGCGTGATCGGTAAGCGCGCTGTTGTACAGAGTGCACCGCGAGGCCAGCTCGGGGTTGAGCGAAAGGTTTTTCCGCAGCTCATCAAAGGCGGCCGGGTCTGGCTCGAACGCCGTGCAGCGCCCCGCAATGCCGGCCGCATAGAGAAGCGTCGGCCCTATCCACGCGCCTGCGTCCACATAGGAACCGCCGGGCGGCAGGTAGTCTTCCAATACCTGAAACGTCGCTGGCTCCCAGCGGTTCTGCTCCACCAGTGCCCAGAACTTTTCGTAGCGGGAGGGGCGTCTCGCACGGAAGTTTCGGCCATTGACGCGGAAAGATTCGATCATACGAATCTGCTACACGCAAAAGCGAGAAAAGTCAGCCTGTTTGCGCCGCCTTGTCCTGACTTACCCACACGCCGCTCAACACGAGGGCCGAGGCAGCGTATTGCACGAGGGTCAGCTGTTCGCCGAGGATGGCCCATCCCAACAGCAAGGTTATGACCGGAATCAGGTTCACGAACGTGGACGCCTGACTGGCCGGGACCTGACTCATGCCGACGTTGTAAAGCCCGTAAGCCGCCAGCGTGACGAATACTCCGAGATAGACGATGCAGCCGATCCCGACTGGATCAAAGGCGGTCGGCAGCTCCGTGGTCGGCAGAAAGAGCAACGGGAAGAAGAACGCCGTGCCGATGAAGGCCTGTATCATGGTCAGGAACCACGGACCGTAGCGTGGGCTGAGGCGCTTGAGGGTAATCATGTAGCCGGTGGCGCAGACCATTGCCAGAAACTCCAGAAAGTTCCCCAGCGCCGGGTTCGGCGCAGTCTCGGTCGTTTCCGCGGCGGCCGAAAGCAGGATCGCCCCGCTGATGGCCAGCCCGAAACCGACCATGGTGCGCCTGGAGATGGTCTCTTTGAGCAGCACTGCGGCAGGGAACGCCACCAGAAGCGGCACCAGAGCGCAGATCATTCCGGCCTGAGACGCGTCTGTGTACGTCAGCGCCATGGACTCGAACACGAAGTAGAAGCCCGGTTCGCAGATCCCCATGAACAGCAGCGGCTTCCAGTCCCCTTTGCGGTACTCGACATTCCTGAAGCTCCGGATGACCGTGAGAAAACACAGGCTGGCAACCAGCATCCGGCCGAAGACAATGACCATGGGGTCGTATGCCTGAAAGCCGATCTTGAGTACGACAAAGGAGCTCGCCCAGAGGCAGGCGCCGCCGAACAGGGCCAGATATGCGCTGAGAGGTGCTGTTCTCACTATGAATCTCCGGATGCAGAACACGCTGCCTGCCACCCTTTGCGGTCACGGGGAAAAGTCTGACGCGCAAAAAAGCGCCCGGATTCGCAGTGACGAATCCGGGCGATGCGCTCGGGAAGAATCAGTTAGCGGCAGACGGCAAGCAGGTTGATCGGCTTGTATCCGTTCTCGGGGTTCTCCGCGTAGCGGCAGCCCAGACGAGAGTCGTCGCGCTTGTTGATGATGTCCTTGTCGGAACCGGCGTAGTGCGGACATTCATTGTTGTTGCAAACCACAATGACACCCCATCCGCTTTCCGGCGGCGCCAGCCAGGCTTCCATGGGGATATTGCAGTGGGGACAGACGCGATCTTCAAGCTCGGTTACGATACCGGCATATTCATGTTTCACTTTGATTCGCTCCTTTCGGCCGAAAGGCCGTGGTGTGTTCTCTTCACGCTTATAGAAATAAGGTCGAACGGCTCCGCGTCAAGGTTTGACGACGAAGCTCAGCTCTCCTGTTCGCGCAACATGCGAAACAGCGCTCTGGATGCCTTGGGCGTCTTGCCCTTGGCCCTCTCGCTCCGTGCGTTGCGCACCAGCTGGCGGAAGTGCTGCCCGTCGATATCCGGATACCGCTCGTACACTTCGTCCACGGCGGAATCGTCACCGTCCACCAGCCTGTCGCGAAGATGCTCCACGGCATGAAACGCGCGAGTGCCAATACGGTGCGCCTCGTCGAGCCCCGCAATGAACTCGCGGATATCACCGAGGTCGATATCACGCATCATCTTGCCGATGAGTTGCATCTGGCGCCGCCTGGCCTCGTTCTTGGTCAACGACTTGTAAAACAACAGCTCGTCGCGCAAGTCTTCCGGCATGTCGGCCTTGCGAAGCGTCTCCTCGCCCAATTCGGCCAAACGCTGCCCCAGCTTCTGCCTTTCGGTGGCGTCGCGCTTGAGCTGCGACCGACTCGGCGGTCTGTAATCATCCTGATCGTGCATACACGTCTCCTGAGCCAAGTGCGATACACCACGAATCAAATTGCTTCAAGCGAGATCACACGCCGAATCTCAATACTCTCCGGAAGGATACAAGACTAAAGCATGGCCGCCAGCTTTCGCAGGTGCCGGCGCTCCTCCTCCACGCACTCCCGGACATGCTCTTTCTCGCTGTCCGGAACCATCCGCTCCATCTCCGTAAAAAACAATATCGTGTCACGCTCGAATTTCATCGCGAACCGCAACGCATCCTCGTCAGTCTCAAGTTTCTCCTGAAGCGAGTCGCCCCAGCTGCCGCCAAGCAGAATATGCGTGTCGATCAGATCATGCAGATACCTCGCATACTCCTCGGAATCACTCCACGCCGGCAATTCGATCTCACCCAGCTCGCCAAGCATCCCGGAAAAGATCGCCCGGTGCCTGCGCTCCTCCTCACGCAAAAACTCGAACGCTTCACGCGTCCCCACACTCTGCGCACGGCCAGCCAACTTCTCGTACATGGCCTCGCCCTTCGTCTCGATATCCACCGCAGCCTGTACAATCTCATTCGCCCTGAAAAAACTCGCCATACCTGTACTCCTTATCTCTTTGCGAAACATGGTTCGCGACATACTGCATGCTCTTCCAATAGAATCAGAAAACTACATCAGAAAAGATACCGGCTCAACCGTGTTGCAGGGCCTCCGCTGGGCCTTTCAGGCGGACCAAAGGAGCGAGTCCCCTATGGAAACCCTAATCTGTCAGCGGGGCTGCAGCTGCTATATTCATGCGAGCGAGCACCCGGGGATTGCAAAGGGGGCCGGCCCCTTTGCCGGGTGCTGGGCAGCGCCCCGCCCGCCGGAGGCATCCTCCCCTGACGAAAAAGCCCCCGCCGGGTGGCGGGGGCTTCAGGGTTATTCTTCTTTTTTGGCTTTCTTCTTGGGCTTGGGCGGTTCGCCGTGCATGACGATCATCTGCCGTTCCACGGCGGGTGAGCGGTGCACGTCGTAGAAGTGCAGGCACTTGGTGGGACAGGTGTCGGCGCAGATTCCGCAGTAGACGCACAGGAACGGGTCGCACTGCCAGAGGCCGGTTTTCTTGTCCACGGTGATGCACTGCGCGGGGCATTTTCTGGAGCAGGTGCCGCAGAAGATGCAGTTGTCGATGTCGTTGTAGAGTTCGCCCCTGAATCCTTCAAAGGGTTCGCGCTTTTCGAAGGGATAGTTGCGCGTGGCCTTTTTGGTCATCAGGTTGCGGAGGACGAGGGGTGTCATGTTCATCATGATGCTGTTCCTCCTAGCGTTCCGTGCAGCTTATGCACGGGTCGATGGACAGGATGATGACCGGCACGTCGGCCAGTTCGCATTCGGGCAGCATCGCGATGAGCGGCGGCACGTTGGCGAAGGTCGGGGTGCGGATGCGCAGCCTGTCCAGATTCTTGGTCCCGTTGGCCTTGATGTAATAGGAGCATTCGCCGCGCGGCTGTTCCACGCGGACGTAGGTCTCTCCATCGGGCTTGCCTTTGACCTTGGCGGCCAGTTCGCCTTCGGGAAGTTTCACGATGGCCTGACGCACGAGGTCGATGGACTGGTACACTTCGTGGAAGCGCACGTAGGAGCGGGACCAGCTGTCACCGTCGGGGCCGACGACCGGCTTGAAGTCGAGGTCGGCGTAGGCGCCGTAGCCGGTCATGCGGGTGTCCTGCGCGATGTTGGAGCCGCGCATGGTGGGACCGACAGCGCCGAGCTCGTAGGCCTGCTCCGTGGTCATGACGCCGATGCCCTTGGTGCGGGCGCAGACGGTGTAGTCGTTGAGGATGACTTCTTCCATCCTCTTGACTTCCTTTTCGACGATTTCGAGTTCGGACAGGATCCAGCGGAGCTGCTCTTCGCTCAGGTCGGTGCGTACGCCGCCGATGACGTTGACGGACACGATGACCCGGTTGCCTGCGGTGGCTTCGTTGATGTCCATGATGCGTTCGCGGACTTTCCAGAACTGCATGAACAGGGATTCGAAGCCGAAGGCGTCGGCAAAGAGGCCGAGCCAGAGCAGGTGCGAGTGAATGCGGTGCAGTTCGGACCAGATGATGCGCAGGAAGCGCGCACGATCCGGCACTTCAACGTCCATGATGTCTTCGATGCCCTGCGAGTAGCAGACAGCGTGGATCATGGAGCAGATGCCGCAGACGCGCTCGCAGACCTGAATCATCTGGTGATAGTCGCGGATTTCGCAGAGCCGTTCGAGGCCGCGGTGCACGTATCCGAGCGCCGGCAGGGCCTCCTTGACGATTTCGTCCTCCACGGCGAGCTTGACGTGGATGGGCTCCGGAAGGACCGGATGCTGGGGTCCGAAGGGGATGATGGTTCTTGCCATTATTCGGCACCTCCTTCCTTCGGGTCGATCTTGACGTTGTTAACCATGGGAACGGTGACGGCGGATATCTCTTCGTCGAGCAGAAGCGAGCGATTGAAGTCCAGCGCGAGTCCGTCGAAGGTGATGTCGTACTGGTCGCGCATTTCGTTCTCGCCGATGATGGCGGCGAAGAAAACGCCGCTGATGCTCGGCACGCTCTGTTTCAGATCCACGCCGGACATGCGCAGGTGTACCAGGCTCAGGTCTCTGTCGAAGTGGTAGATGATCTCCGCTTCGGCTTCGCCGGTCTGGCGGCAGGTCATGCTCACCAGGCGGTACCCCTCGTTCTTCATGCGCATGGTCTCGCTGACCACGTTCTCGATGGTGACGGGGAATTCTTTTCCTTGCACGTATATTACTCCCTGCGAGGCCCTAGTCGGCGGCCTCGACCTTTTCGGCGAACTTGTTCAGGGCCTCGACCACGCCGTCGATGATGGCTTCGGGCTTGGACGGGCAACCGGGCACGTAGACGTCCACGGGGATGACCTTGTCCACGCCGCCGACCACGTTGTAGGCGTCCCTGAAGACGCCGCCGGACAGCCCGCACGCGCCGATGGCGATGACGGCCTTGGGCTCGGGCATCTGGTCGTAGATGTTCTTGAGCACTTTCTTGTTGCGGTGGTTCACCGTGCCGGTGACCAGCAGCACGTCGGCATGCTTCGGGTTGCCCACGTTGACGATGCCGAAGCGCTCCACATCGTAAAGGGGCGTCAGGCAGGCCAGCGTCTCAATGTCGCAGCCGTTGCATGAGCCGCAGTCGAAGTGGACGAGCCACGGCGACTTTATTCTCGATTTCTTGATGAACTTTTTCAGCATGAAGCTACCCCGCGTTCAGCCAGATGAGGTTCACGACGGCCATCAGCAGGCCGATGCTCCAGACGTACTTGAGCATCCAGCGCCAGGTCATGCGGGCCGTGGCGTTGTCGAGCACGATCTCGACAAAGTAGGTGGCCAGCAGCAGAGCGGCGCACCAGACGATGCTTGTGGACCAGAACATGGCGATAATGCCGAGAACCAGAATGGTTTCGTACCAATGAGCCACTTCCACGAGTCCGAGGAACGGGCCCGCGTATTCCGTGGTGACGCCCTTGACCAGCTCCTGATGCCCGTGGTGGGAGGTGGAGAAGTCGAAAGGCGATTTACGCAGTTTGATGGTCAGGGCGTAGGTCAGCACGATGAACAGCAGCGGCATCTTGGCGATGAGCGGCTCGGGGTGATCGAGGATCACGCCGACGTTGAAGCTGCCCGTCACGAGGTACATGCCCGCGAAGACCAGAATGAGCAGCGGCTCGTAGGTCAGGATCTGCACCAGCTCGCGCTGTGCGCCCACCTGACTGTACGGAGACTTGGCCGCCAGCGCGCCCATTACCATGAACACGGCCCCAGCCGCCTGCACGAAGAAGATCAGCAGCAGGTCGGCCTGGGCAAAAAACAGGGCCACGGAGAGCGCGGCGCCCAGCAGGTAGGTCCACGCGCAGAAGATCTGCCAGCGGTTGACCACCATGGACTCTTTGCCGAAGAGCTTGGCCACGTCATAGAAGGCCTGCATGACCGGAGGCCCTTTGCGGGACTGCATCCATGCGGTCACGCGGCGGTCGACACCGGCCAGCAGACCACCGAGAACCGGGGCAAGCACCAGTCCGATGAGAGCAAGAACTATTGCTTCCATTAGAGAGCACCTCCCATCATCAGCACGATCAGGGCGCAGGCGGCCGCATTGACCCAGAAGGTCAGCCGCTCTTCACCAAAGAGCTCGCCCAGATAATAGTTTCCGGCGGCATAGGGCACCGCCACGTTCATGGGACCGTTGAAGTCGGTTTCGCCGATGTTGGCGCCGCCCATGTAGGGACGGGACTCCTTGATGCCGCCGCCCTTGACGGTGCGGCGAATGATGTACAGCAGGCCAAGCCCCGCAACGATAAACAGCGGGTAGACCATGAAGCCGCCCATGGCCGAGTTCAACATGCCGTAATGCACGGAGAACGGAGCCTGGGTAAACATGGGCGCGACCCATGCGCTGTAGATGGGCGGAGCCAGGAAGCTGAAGCCCACGGCCATGAGGCACAGGAGCATCAGCGGCGCGCTTATCAGCAGCGGCTGCTTTTCCGGGGCCGCGTCGGAGGGACGGGAGCCCATGAGGATTCCGGCCCAGCGTGCCCAGTAGACCACGCTCACCGCGCTTCCGAGCGCCAGCAGGATGATCAGCACCATGTTGCCGGAGGCGGCTTCAAGAGCCATCCACTTGGACATGAGCACGCCGAAGGGCGGCAGAAGCATGCTGACAATACCTATAATGGTAATGAGCGCCGTGCGCGGATGCGTTGCGTAAAGACCGCGCATGTCTTCGATGTCCTTGCTGCCGATGGCCTGCTCGATGGTGCCGACGCACAGGAAGAGCAGCGCCTTGGAGACGGCGTGGAAGATGATGAGCATGATGGCGGCGGTCATTGCCAGCGGCGTGTTGATGCCCGCGCAGGCGATGATCAGGCCGAGGTTCGAGATGGTGGAGTACGCCAGAATCTTCTTGCCGTTGCTCTGCCCCACCGCCATGGCGGCGCAGGCCACGAACGTGAAGGCGCCGCAGAGCGCTATGCCGTAGCCGAGGAAGGTTCCCTCGTAGATGGGCGCAAAGCGCAGCACGATGTAGACGCCCGCCTTGACCATCGTGGAAGAGTGCAGCAGTGCCGAGACCGGAGTCGGGGCGACCATTGCGCCCAGCAGCCAGCTCTGGAACGGAATCTGCGCGGCCTTGACGAATCCGCCGATACAGACCAACCCGACGGCCAGCAGCATGGGACCGGAAGAGTCGGCGGTGGCGATGATGTTCTGGATGTCCAGAGAACCGGTCTGCACATAAAGCCAGACGATTCCGCTGAGCAGCATAAGCCCCCCGGCGCTGCCCATCCACAGAGCGCGCAGCGCGTTGCGCGGCGACTCCAATTTTTCATCATGCCCGATAAGGATAAAGGAACAGAACGTGGTCATCTCGAAGAAGAGATAGAGCCACAGCATGTTGTTGGTCAGCACCAGTCCGTTCATCACGCCGATGAGAAGCACCAGGAACAGGAAGAATCTCGGCTGCTTGGACTTTGCGAGATTCTGATGTGCCTCATGCCTTTTCATATACGGAAGTCCGTAAAGGCAAATGATGGAACCGACCACGGAAATGACCAGCACCATAATGAGAGAAAGGTTGTCAGCGGCAATAGGTACCGTGACGGCATCGTGGTCCAGAATCAGGAACTCAAAAACGGCCAGCAGAACCAGCTGCGTTCCGGTGAACGCCTGCACCAGCACGTTTTTGAATTTGAAACCGAAATAAAGGACCGTTGCGAGAAGGGCGAAGTCGGCCACCGCGACTATCGCGCCCCACTCCAGTCCCATCACATCTCCCAACACCACAGTCGACGGGACTTGCCCCATCAGAGCGACCGCGGAAACGGTCACCACTACTGCGGTGGCCGCGACCAGTATGGTCCGCGCCACGCTCATTCTCAGAACGTAACACCCCACACCGGCTGCGATCGGGAACAGGATGAGTGAAAGCAGCAAGTTGGTCATGAACACCTCTTACTTAGGGGTCTCTGGCTCATTATATCCGCACGGCACCGCAACCCGTGTTTCCCCTTCACCGGATAAAACCGTCGGATATAGCCTCTGCCTCAATCGAAATCACACAGATCACAGGGTGATATTCGAGTAATGGTCTTTCTTACCCGAAAATACAACCCGGTTCAAGAATGTATTGATATTTCATATTCCTATACCAATCGAGTCTTTTTGACCGAAACTAGAAATACCCCAGCGCGGTCAACTCGTTCATAACCCGCTCCTTGCGGGAATCGCGGCCGGCTCGCTCCCCTCCGCTTCCGGCTTTTTCGGTGCACGGGACACACCCGAGGGAACGGTAGCCACGGGCGTACAATTCGCAATGCGGAAGATCCGCGAGGTGATGAAATGCCCAGACGTCCGTCTCGGTCCAGTCCAGAATCGGATTGATCAGGCGATGGTCCGGCCCGGTGCGTTCTTCCACTGCGGAGCGACCGGCACGGTCGGGGTGCTCGTCACGCCGGATTCCGGTGATCAGCGCCTTGAGACCTGTCTCGGAGACGGCGCGCAGAAGCGGCTCGACCTTGAGGTCGCGACAGCATTGAAGCGGATCTGTAGCCACAGGGTAGGTCCCGGTATCCACGGAAGGTTCGGCCACGTGGACGTCGATGCTCCATCTCCTCGCGAGCTCGCGACGGAAACGGACGACTTCGGGAAATTTGAAGCCCGTATCCACGCAGACTGCGCGGACCGGCCCGCCCCCCAAATGCTGCAGAACCTCCCTCCACAGGAGCAGGGCCGCCGTGGAATCCTTTCCACCCGTCCAGGCAACCCCGATTTCCGCAACATTCTCGCGCGCCTGCTCCATGAGCAACCCCTCGGCGCATTCGATCTTCCGCAGAAGATTGTTGCAATTCATGGCTTCCACTTTGCCCCCGCACAAGATCAATTGCAAGCACGCTTGCACTTTTTTCCGTAACTCGTTTATTCTGCACGAAGAATAAGGAGTCTACATGAATCAGGACATGATCGATCTCGCCACGGCCAAGGATATATGCGTCATGGGCACCCACGGAGAGCAGAGCCCCCATCTCTCGCTCATGGCTTATGTGCGCGACCCTGAGACCGGTTGCTTCATCCTTTATACGCATCCGGACACGGGGAAATGGGTTAACCTGCGGGCCGACCCGAGGCTGAGCCTGCTCATCGACAGCCGGGATGACGACCTGCCCGGGAGGCGCGACCAGGCCAAGGCCCTTACCGTTACCGCCGTACATCAGGCCATCGCCCCTCAGGAGGAAGAACGGCTCAGGGAAATCTTTCAATTGCGGCATCCGCACATGGCTGATTTCATTGAGGACGGCGCGGTGATGATCCGCGCAGAGCCGCGCAGTTACAAGCTCCTCACCGGAATCGACAGGATCGAATACGAAGAAGTGTGAACTTTTTTCAAAAAACGCTTGACGATCCGGGCTTCCGTCCGTAGACATTACCTCCGTTGCGCGCCCGTAGCTCAGCTGGATAGAGTGCCGGACTACGAATCCGTAGGTCGGAGGTTCGAATCCTCCCGGGCGCGCCACAAATTTCAAGAGGTTACATGCATTACTGCATGTGGCCTCTTTTTTTTGGGCTACCCTATAGCTACCCAAATCTCGCCCCATTAGCCTTACGCCTCTGCACAGCACCTGAGAAAAACGCGGGCGCGGTAGCGACCGCATCCACTTCGAACAGGGGGCTGGCCGCATGCCCTCCCCCCTCCCCCCTTTCTTTAAAAGACTTCGCAAAAGGTCACTCTGCCGAGAGTGCCGCCTCTAGGCATTACGGGTCCTTCGCCACGAAGAGCCCGCAGGGGTCGCTCTCATCTCGGGTTTCTCGCGCGGGGCTATCTCCGAAATGGAATGGAAAATGGAATCGCGTTTTCCGTAGTGCCTTTCGTGTAACCGCCCTTCCCACCTGTGTTACCTCTGGAGACTTCTCCCATGCCTAACTCTCAGTCGCAACACCCAGAAGAAATTAAGAAAGCTGTCACTGAGCGCGCTCAAAACGAGCAGCGGGAGTTTGGCAGTGCGAATCCCAGTGGCAAAGAGCCAATCACCGATCGGTTCTATGAGCAATGCTTCTGGGAGGATCAGGACGGTGACGCCGATCTGTTCCGGAGGATCTTCGAGGGTCGTCTTGTGTACGACTACCGCGAGGACGCATGGTACCGCTTTGAGGACCATTCATGGCGCCGGCTTTACGGCGAACAGGTCCTCTCGTGCACTCGCGATCTGGTCAAGGAATGGACCCGCGCCATGTGGCGATACCAGAAGCGGCGGCAAGAAACGAGCGACGGTGATGAATGTGATCGTCTCGAAAAATGGGAGAAGCGCTTCAAGAGCCGCGCCGACTCTCTCAAGAAGATCACGCGCAAGCGATCTATCATTTCGCTGGCCAAGACCATGGACGACTTCCTGTTCCACGGGGAGTGGGATCAAGTCCCGCTGCGCTTCGCCTGCGCCAACGGCGTCATCAACCTCGAAACCTTCGAGCTGGAGCCGGGGCGACCGCAGGATTACATCCGCACTGCCAGCCCAGCCGAGTATGACCCGGACGCAAAGTGCGATACCTGGGAACAGTTCCTTCTCGAAATATTCGACGGTGATGTGGAGACCATCGAATATATTCAGAAGGTATTCGGTTACTCCATTACTGGCTTGGCGAACATCAACCGGTTCCATCTGTTTTACGGTGAGCATGGCCAGAACGGTAAGGGCACCATGCTGGAAACGCTGTTTCAGGTGTTGGGTGACTACGCCTCGCCGATCCAGTCCGAAATGCTGCTCGATCGTGGCGTGCCCAAGAATCCGGACGCGCCGTCAGCATCATTATACGATCTCTACGGCAAGCGCGTCATATGGGGATCGGAGACCGAGGAAAACCGACGATTCAGCGCTGCCGCAGTCAAGTTTCTTGCCGGCGGGGATACGGTCTGGTGTCGCGCTCCCCACGCCAAGGAACCGATCAAGTTTCCACCCACACACTCCCTGTTCCTGCTGACGAACCATCGCCCGGGCATTTCGGCCAAGGAGACCGCGTTCTGGTCACGCTGCCGGGTGGTCCCCTTCAACCTCTCATTCGTGGAAAATCCGCGGCAGAGTTTCGAACGCCCCTACAACCCGAAGTTGAAGCTGGAGCTGACGCAAGAGCTGCCCGGCATCCTGCGATGGATCGTTGACGGCTGTCAGAAGTGGCAGGCCGACGGCCATCTTGAATGGAGCCAGGCCGTCAAGGAAGCCACCACAGGCTACCGGGATGAAGTGGACATTTGCCTCAAGTTCTTCCGCGAGGTGTGTGTCGAAAACGAACAGAGCAGAATCCAGTCCTCGGATCTGTACACGGCGTTCAAGGTCTGGGCGCTTGAGTCCGGAGTACAGCAGAAACGCTACCTGTGGAGCTCCAACAAGTGGGGCCGGGAGATGACCGCTTTCGTGCAGCGAACGCCCGGAATCAGCAAGACGGACTCGAAGAAGTCGAGCGTGGTGCACTACCTCGGCTTCACTGTGAGCGAAGACTACTGGAAGGCCGTCCATGATGAATAGGATCACCGATGGTCACAGAAAGGTCATTGTCGGCAGCAATCTCCAAGCAGCTGTAAAGACTTTGATTTTGTTTTCTTCTTTTGACTCTAATGATCTTAGAGACCTTTTCAGAAGAAAAGGGAAATCATTTATTAATAATAAGAGAGCCAAAAGAGGGAAAAATCACGGCAAAAGGGTCTGCAAGGTCACTTCAAATCCGCAACGCACCAACAATACGTCACTTTTTCGAGTGACTCCAGCGGTGAGAATCGTCACCCCAAGGTCTCAAAGGTCGAGGAACCAGACCTCTGCGCGGAAATCCTATGAGGTAAGGGGGGGCGGCAATGGGTAAGGCCCTTGATTGGCTCGGCCCGGACGGCTGCCGGTCGGTGTCCATGGGGCTCCTTCGGGACTCCAAGGATTGCGGGAGTTACATCCTTGCCCGGTGCCCTTTCCACGGCGAGGAAACACTTGGCGCATTCCGCTACTACCCGGACCGTGACGACGCAGTTTGCCATGGATGTCAGCACAGCTCCGATTTGATCGGCGTATTCAACGTGGTGAACGGCATGGACGAGGATTCCGGTGATGGCTTCCGCGCCTTTCGCGACCGCTATGCTGCCGACCAGCCAATGGAACCGGCGGATCGGAAGCCTCGCCCGAAGCGGCAGGTATGGGCGCCTTCGCCGGGGGAATCTCCCCGTCGAAGGTGGCAGCGTCAGGCGTACAAATTCTTTGAGTTCTGCCGCCGCAAGATATGGGATCATCCCGACGTGCTGGAATGGCTGGCATCTCAGCGGGGTCTGGATGCCAATGCGGTCAAACGGTTCGCCATCGGCTGGAACCCGAAGCGCGCGTATCGCCCCAGGGCGGCGTGGGGACTCCCGGCCAAGTATTGGGAGGACGGACGCGAACGGAAGCTGATGATCCGCAAGGGGCTTGTCCTATGCCGCTTTGCCGGCGACGAACTTATCCGCCTGCGCATCCGTCGCGCAGATGACGAAAGCGGCCCCAAATACTGCATGGTGGACGGCAGCAAGAACCGTCCGGTTCTGATCAATCCGGACTCCCCTGTCTTCGTTGTGGTGGAGAGCGAGCTCGACGCCTACCTCGTGGCTGAACGATGCGGTCCCGGCATAGGGGTCTGCGCCATGACGGCCGTCAAGATCAAGCCCGACAGCGAGATGCACGAAGCGCTGTTGCAGGCTCGCCGCATCCTTGTGGCTCTGGACGCCGAAGAGCGCGTGGCCCGTGAAGCATATGAGTGGTGGGAAGCCACGTACGGCGGCCGGGTCAAACGGTGGCCGGTGCCGCAAGGAAAAGATCCGGGCGAATATTTCGCTGACCATGGCGGAGACATCGCCGCATGGGTTTCCGCAGCCCTTTCACCGGGACTTCGCGCCATCATTGAACGTAAGGCGGGAGTGCGCAAGGCCGGCGTCGCTCTCTCGTCCTCTCATCCAGAAGAGTCTCCGAAAGAGAAAAAGTTTCGTCAGGCTGTCGAGGACGTCCGGCGCCTCATGGGCGACGCTTTGGCTGACGATCTCATCCGTTTCCGCGAACTCTATCCACGCTGCCCGGTCAAGCTCTGCTCACTGCCCGACAGGTCGATGCAGTGGGTGGAACTGACTGACGCGCGGTGGATCCGCGAGAACCCGGAGCTGGCTGCGGAAGTTGATTCCCTGGCGGTCCGCGTCTTCGAGGTCATCGAATTCTATTGGCCGGAACTGATCGTGGAGAAGCGGGAAATGACGCTGACGCACGAATAGCGTGCGAAGTGTCCACAGAAAACCGGACTTGACTCCCTTCGAATTTGTGCTTTACTTGATAGTCATTGGACGTCACACACAACTTTCATGCATAATCTGGAGCGTGATTCCATGCCTACCCGTAACCTGTTAGGATTTTTCGTTGCCGCACTTGGCGGGATGGTTGTCCTTGCACACAGGAAAAAGGGACCGAGTCGAGTCAAGCTTGACAAGATGGCGGCCGAACGGCTCAGCCTGTCCGATGGCGAGAGACTTCGAGCAGACTACGAGAAGGTCGGCAACGACATCCGGAAAGCAATACGACAGCAACATCATGTCTAATCGTAACAAAAAGCAAAAGACCCAAAAGGCCCCGTCCACCGTCCAGAAAGGCGGGGCGGGGTCTTCTCAATCTTCGAGCGGCGAGGGACAACACTCCCTGATGATGGCTCAGCAGGTAACTCACTACGAAGGGCCGATCCCCGACCCGGAGACCCTGAACCGTTATGAGCAAATAGTTCCCGGCACGGCCGAACGCATCATCGCCATGGCCGAAAAGGAACAAAGCCACCGCCACGAAATCGAATCCACGGTTGTCTCGGCCCAGACGAGCGATGTCCGAGACGAACGCAAAGCCGAAGCTCGCGGACAATGGTTCGCGCTTTTCTTCTGCACCATGGCCATAGCGGCCGGGACTTATTCCATCCACGCAGGACATCCCGGATGGGGCGTCGTTCTCTGCGGCGCAACGCTTGCTTCCGTTGTCGGTATTTTCATCACCCGGCGTAACGGCAAAAACGACACTCCCCCCAACCATACCGCCGATCCGACACCGACGGAACAGGCTGAATCGGAACAGCAATAACCCCACCTGACCGGGCACCCCCGAATTCGGATTGCCAAGCAATACGCATTATTCTATCTTCCATGCGTTTTTCACACAATCGACGTGGGAGGTGTCATGCGGATAGTCGGGTTTCTTCTGTTGGTGGCCTTTTTCACCTTCAGTCTTATTGCACCACAACTGTTCGGCGACGAGCCCCGTGAAGCCACGGACGCGTCTTTTTCGCAGCAAGACCATGGTCAGAGTAAGCGTACAAGATTCATAGACAATATCGGGAAAGAGCTTGCCGCAGGAAAGGCGCGGCTTGTGCGGGATACTATCACCCAACAGTACCCGGACCCCAAGGAATACCCAGAGGTACATGGTGTCTGGCAGCAAGAGTCTGCCGAGCGCATTCGTTTTCTTCGGAAGCGGATTGCAAACACCCCCTCCGCAAAGAAGCGGGTGGACGATCTGGATGAGCTTCGCTTCCTGCTGCCAGAAGACAAGGACGTCCAGAAACGGTGGGAGCAGGAGAGAGCCAAACTGGAAAAGCAACTCTACCGAAAGGCAAGAGCCCTTCCCGCAAGTGATGTTCTCGACAATTATCTAGCCTACCGGGAACTATCCCGGCTTTTCGACAAGCCTCTCTACGCCAAAAAGACGCAGCACTACCAGAAAAAGCTGGCGGAAAAGCGTCGGCGAGAAGCGAGGATAGCCAGCAGCGACCTTGAACTGCTTTCGTGGGAGTGGTTCACAGAAGGCAGGTATTTTCACGTCAACGGGAGAGTCAAGAACATCTCCGGGAGAAGGCTTGAGTACGTGAAGGTGCTGATATCCTTTTTCAACTCTAATGATGAATTCATCACTTCCGACTATTCCTATCTTGAACTGACGACACTGATGCCTAACCAAATATCCCCATTCAAGCTCATGGGGCGCGCCAACCCTCAAATGCATACAGCCAGAATACAGTTTGCGACGAGAGGGGTGGAGTTGCAGTATTACAAGAACTAAGGGGTGACGGATTAATGAATCAACACGGAGGTAACCATGGGCATTGAATCTTCAACGGCATACTGCCCGCAATGTGAAGACCACGTAAAAATCACACGGCACACACCAAATCATCTGTTTCACCTTTTGCTCTCGGTGCTCACATGCGGGCTTTGGATACTGGTTTGGGGGTCCACCTCTATGGACAAGAAGTCATGGCGATGCGACCGTTGCGGAAAAATTTGGGGGCGGCTCGAACGATTGGGGCCTCATAGGCGCAATGATTGCCAAGAAACCGAGCACGACAGGCCCACCCACATACAGATGCCCTTTCTGTCGTGAAGCGATTCGACAGGACGCTATTCTTTGCAAGCACTGTCATCAAAAGCTTGAGGGGCAAAATCGTCCTATGCAGGACGGCTGAACCTTCCCTCTTGACATCCATGACGGTTTGTGGCGAGTTGTTTGCTACGGAGCGTAGCAACTCCAACAGGCGGACACCGCCACCCCGTCAGACGCGGTTTTTTTGTGCCCTTCCTTGGGCACGTGCATCCAGACCTGTTTTTTGCCGGGAGTGGGGATATGTCCAGGGCTTCGGCCTAAAGTACCCAGCCTCGCCTGTTGAGGTGCTAACTCCCGGCTTCTTTCATATCGAAAGGAGTCATTAGCAAACAACAGGAGTTGCCACCATGGGCGAAAAAGACATCTACGACAGCCCGCACCACCGTTTTCAATCATTGGACATGTATCTGTACGGCCTGATCCAGCCGCTGCAATGCCTCGGGGACACCCTGCGGGGCAGCGAGGCAGACGTCGAAAGTGTTCGCGTTCTGCTGGGCGAAATGGTGGACAAGCACTGGAACAGGCTTGCGGAGACCTTCGAGGCCATCGAGGAACAGTTCGGACCGATCGCCCTCTGCACCACATCAGAGAAGCCCGTCGCCCGTTCAAGGGAGGCTGCCCATGAGTAGCGTGCTTCCGTTCGATTTTGACGGCGACGCGGTGCGGGTGGTCATGCGCGAGGACGAGCCGTGGTTCGTGGCGAAGGATATTTGTGGGGTTCTCTCCATTGGGAAGCATCGCGATGCCGTGTCTCGACTTGAAGACGATGAAAGGGGGTCGGTAGTAGTGGACACCCTTGGCGGCTCCCAGAAAGTCTCCGCCGTTTCCGAGTCCGGCCTTTACGCCCTGATCTTCACCAGCCGCAAGCCCGAAGCAAGGCGGTTTCGCAAGTGGGTCACTTCCGAGGTGCTGCCCGCCATCCGCAGACAGGGGCGATACGAAGCTGCCGGTCACGCGGGAGCCATCCCTTCTGCATCATTGCGACTCAAACCAGCGCTTCGGGCTCAGGCCATGCATACCGCCGTGCAGACCGCCAAGCTCGGCGATGGCTGCGAAGAGGACGTGAAACGCCTGTACGCCGAGTTCTGCCACCTGTTCAGCGCCAAGAGCGATCCCGCCGGAGAACCCCATGGCCCGTCGGACGGTCCGGGGGAACTGGTGCGAGAGTTCATAGCCGCACATTACGAGGTGGTAGACGTCGTCCGAGGCACCATGCCGCGACGACTCAAGACTCAGGCCATCCACCTGTACAAACGGTTTGTTGACTGGTGTCGTGAGGAACAGGGCATTGAGCGTGACGCCGTTCCAAGCCACAACACCTTCGGCCGCCACCTCAAACAGGTGCCCGGCGTGGTGCAGGTTTCGCCAACCAGCCGCGTATTCTACAACCTCGTTCCCACCGCCGGTGGCGATTGACCGCCGAATTCATACCCACGCCCTCACAGGCCGGTGACGCTTCCCGCATCGCCGGCCTTTTGTTTTCTTCACAACAGTCATCCGGAAAGGTTGAGTCTCAGCCCGCCCAGCCGCTATGAATCGCGAAGAACCCCAAGGAGTGACGCATGGACATACCGGATCACCTCACCAAGGCCGAGGCTCTTCGCTGGCTGAGCTCCCGATACAAAATAGGAAAGTCCAAGTTCTACAAGGACTGTAGCGCCGGGACCGTGGAGGTCCTGCCGGACAAAACCATCCCTCCCGCCTCGCTGCGCCAGTACGCCACTACCCTCAAGCCCCTTGACGTCCCTCCCGAGAAGGAAGCGGACGATTTTCCGGTGGACGAATGGCAGCAGCGCAAGCTCATCGCCAGCACGCTCCGGGAGGAACAGCGGCAGCAGCGAGAGGCGCGGGAACTGGAGATTCTTGAGGGCAAGCACATCCCCCGCGAGGATCACTACCTGGAAATGGCAGGCGTGGTCACCGCCATCGAATCGCTTGTGAAGCAGCGCTTTCAGGATGACGCGGCCAGACTCATCGAGGCGGTCCGCGGAGACCTTGAGCGTGAGCACGAATTGAAGAAGCTGCTGGACTCCATCCTTGACGAGGAACTGACGCAACTGGCTACGAGCGGCAGTCTGGAGGTCATTTTCAGCGATGCTTAAACCTGTTCCCGCCCAGAAAGGAAAGAGCAAGGTCCGCCGGGTGCGGGTCACTCCGCCAGATTGGCTGCCCGAGTCCGTGCGAACCCTGTGCCTAGAGGCGCAGCGCCACCGTTTCGGCCTTGGGCATCAGGTGCGAAAGGTCATGCGCAAGCGTCGGCGCGAACCCATCAGCAAGTGGGTCGAGCACGCCCGCGTCCTGTCGATGAGCTCGAAGCCCGGACCATGGCGCAATTCGCGCACGCCCTACCTCACCGGTATCATGGAGTCGAGCTTTCATCCGGCGGTGCAGGACGTGGCCGTCATCAAGTCCCCTCAGGTCGGCGGTTCGGAATTCGTCAACAACTGCATCGGCTACGCCTCCAGCTTCGACCCGGGCCCGGGCATGTTTGTCTACCCTGACATTGAAACGGCCAAAGACAACAACCGCGAACGCATCACTCCCATGTTCGAGGAATCCCCGGAGCTCCGCGACCTGCTCTCCGGCAGCGATCATGACAAGACCGGGATCAAGCTCAAGCTCGTGGGCATGCCGCTCTACATGGCGTGGGCGCGGTCGGTGTCCCGACTCGGAAACCGCCCTATCCGCTATCTGGTGCTGGACGAAGTGGACAAGTATCCGCGCCTGACCAGCAAGGACGAGGCCGACCCCATATCGCTGGCGCTGGCCCGCACCACGACCTACCGCTACAACAAGAAGGTTTGGCGCATCAGCACCCCGACCACCGAGGACGGGCCGATCTGGCTGGCGTGGAACAACGCGGTGGCCCGTTTCGAGTTCTGGGTGCGCTGTCCCGAGTGCGGCATGTTCCATGTCATGGCCTTCGACCAGATCAAATTTCCCGAAGACGAACGAAACCCCGAAGTCATCAAGAACAAGGCGCTTGCCTGGTACGAATGTCCCCACTGCGGCGGTTTCTGGGATGATTCGGCTCGCGACCGCGCGGTCCGCGCCGGACAGTGGCGAGAGCAATCCACGGGCATGGAGCTGACGCAGCATCTGCGGCAGGCCGAACCCAAGTCCGTGGCGTTCCATATCCCGGCGTGGCTTTCGACCTTCGTCTCCCTGTCCGAATGCGTTTACTGGTTCCTCAAGGGAAACGACAAAAAGAACCGGCAGCGCTTGGCCCACCTGCGTCACTTCATGAACGCCATCAAGGCGGAGCCGTGGCAGGAGTATGAGATCCAACGCGACGAAGACCGCATACTGGCACTGTGCGACAGCCGCCCACGCGGCCGCGTGCCCGCCACGCCCGAAGGCGAACGGTCTCTGATCGCCGGACTCGTGGCCGGCGTGGACACCCAGAAGCGCGGTTTCTACTACTCCATACGCGCGTTTGCCTACGGAGAGAACTGGGAGAGTTGGCTGGTGCGCGCCGGTCAGGTCGTTACGTTCGAGGACCTGACGTCCGTGCTCTGGGGCTCGGAATACCGGGACGCCGACGGCAACGTGCACCCCATCCGGCTGACGCTCATCGATGCCATGGGAGACCGGACGCGCGAAGTCTACCAGTATTGCGCCGGACACCGGGGCAAGATCATGCCCATTCAGGGCAAGCAGTATCTGGCGGCCACGCCGGTCAAATATTCGGACATCGAATACTACCCCGGCACGAAGAGCCGCATCCCGGGCGGGCTGAGCCTGATGCAGATCGACACGACCTTTTTCAAGAACGACCTCGCTGCGGCCATGGCCATCGAGCCGGGCGATCCGGGCATGTTCCACCTGCACGCGGACACGTCTCAGGACTACGCCCAGCAGCTCTGCGCAGAATGGTTCGATGAGGAAAAGCGCGTCTGGCTCTGTCCAGACCACAAGGACAACCATTACTGGGACTGCGAGGTGTACGCGAGAGCCGCATGGTATGCGCTCGGCGGTCCCTTCCTCAAGCGGCCCGGCTCCGCCCCCAAGCAACCCACAGCCCGCCCGGCCAGACAAGGTTCTCTGGTGGGGACGCGCCCAACCTGGTTTTCGAGGTAATCATGACGCACGAGGATCCGGCTCTGAACTACAAGACGGTTTGCAAGATGCTGAACATCGGCAAAAGCGCATTCTATGAACTGTTGAACGAGGGTGAGTTCCCCAAGGCCTTCCGGGTGGGCAAAAACCGGGGCATCCGCGTGCCGCTCTCGGATGTGGAGCGGTTCAAGAAGCGGAGGCGGATCGGCTGCTGACCCCTTGAAAAAAAACAAAGTTGCGGGTATCCACTTTTTACCGCCTATACGTTATCAGGCGAACGCAAAGAGATTGGATCACCGCACAGTCGAGGCACCCGGCCTGCCCGTCCGTGCACGAAACCGGGCCGCCTCGGACCTGCCATGAAAACGCTGCTCCTCTCGACGGCGCTTCTTTTCATCTTCTCGGCCTCGGCCTTTGCCGGAGGCCCCTGCTACACCAAGAAAGGCTATGTCTTCGCGGCCTCGGAAGAACTGTTCGACAAGGCGATGCGCATGATCTCCCAGAAGGATCGAGCCGCTTTCATGAAGCTGGCAAAGACGGGACTGGTGGGGATCACGCGTGACGGTGTGAAGGTTTTCCGTGAAGACGTCACGTGGGACGGGATGTGCGAGATCCGTCCGGCCGGTGAGACCGGAACTGTGTGGACGAATATTGAAGCTGTAGAATGTAACTAAGCGGAGCGAACTATGTCAGAAGAACTCTCAAAACTCGAAGAAGCCGAAAAAAGTCTCATAGAGGTGCAACAGTTTGACGTCCAAACCTTGCCCAGAGTGGACCAACTCGGAAGCGAGATGGCGCTGACTGATATAGTTCCACACGCCCAGCGCCTTGTTGATTTTTTCAAAAAACTGTCCCCTTCTGCTCTTGAAGACTTCCCTACTCAACAACTTGACATAGTAATACAAGACACGACTGCAACTCTAAACCGCTTCAACACTGCACTAGAATTCAAAGCTTCAGCTGGAGAGAATGCTCGCGACCAACTAATCAACGCTGTTCGCGATGCTTACATTGGGATATTTCAACGCCTTAGCCCTCTTATTTCATATTCTCTACACCGCAGTGCTGACTTCGAAGCGTTAGAATCCAAATCTTTAGCATACCTTCAAAAGCTCAAAAATGAGATGGATTCTGTCAATGTTGAAATAAGTACAAAGAGCAATGAAGCAGACGAGGTTCTTAAACGAATCAAAGAAGCGGCTGCAGAGCAAGGAGTTACACAGCAGGCGAAATTCTTTAAAGACTCAGCGACAGAAGAGGCTGGTAATGCCAATACTTGGTATAAGCGCGCGTTATTCTGTGCGGGCGCTCTCATCTCATATGCAGTTCTGACTTTCGGTTTTCATAAGATACCATTCTTGACTCCTGATTCTACATTTGAGGCTGTCCAGTTGGTCGTTAGCAAAGTATTGGTTTTCGGTGTGCTCACCTATTCGCTTTATTTCTGTGCCCGCAACTATTTTTCTCACAAACACAATTATGTTGTGAACAAACATAGACACAACGCTCTCATTACCTACAGGGCCCTTGTGGATGCGGCCGGAGATACTGCTAGCACCGATACGATTCTCGTACAGGCAGCATCGTGCATCTTCTCGCCCCAATGCACTGGCTATAGTTCAAGCTCAGATGGGGTTGGAGGAGCCGGATCTGCGGTGGAATTCCTGATGAAACCCATGGCACAATCCGCCTCCGAAAGTAGTTAAGCCACATAAAAGCCATTTCCAACGGCCGGGTGAGAACCCGGCCTTTCTTTTCTCATATTTCCGTCCATGGGTTCCGTGTGTTCCGTGGGTTCCGTGACAATCACAGGCCACGAGCATCAAGCTCCGGGGCATGAGCGTATGGACCAGACAGGAACTCGTTGAGCTGATCGGCGTCTACAAGAGCGCACTCAGGCGCGTGGCGGCGGGTCAGACCGTGGAGATCGAGGGCGAGAGCTACACGCTGGCCAGCATACGAGGGCTGCGCAGTATGCTCGACTATGCCGAGGACGAGCTGAACAAGCTCGACGGCAAGCCCGGCGGGTTGACCATCGTTTCGGGGAGGCCCGTGCGATGAGCTTTCGCAAGCTGAAATCTCCCGCAATTCGTCCGCGCGGCCGCCGTCCGGTTCGTCGCCCCGCAGGCCGCTACGGCACGGGCTACACCGGCTGGGCGCCGCATCATGTCATCTCTCCCCACGAAGAGGCTCTGGAGCGCAGCCTGATCCAGCGCCGGGCCGAGGAGCTCGTGGAGTCGGACCCGTTCGCGGCCGGAGCCATCGAGTCCACCGCCGCCAACGTCATCGGCCGGGGGCTACGCGCACAATCCTCCCTCCCCTACCGCCTGCTCGGCATTCCCGAAGACGAGGCCATGCAGATTCAGGCGGACATGGAAGCCGCGTTCGAGCTGTGGCAGACCGAATCCCACAGCCGCGGACTCGCCACGTTCGGCGACCTGCAGTTCATGAACATCTCCACCATGCTGTCGCTCGGCGACTCCGTTTTCCTGCCGCGCATGTCCAAAGCGCCCGGCAGGACCTTCGGATTCTGCCTGCTCGACCTGCACCCCCAGCGCGTGGCGACGCCCGCAAACATGCAGACGCGAACCGACATCATCGACGGCGTGGAGATCGACGACGACGGCCGCCCGGTGGCGTACTGGGTGGGCAACCCGCCCAAGGGCACGCCCGCCGCCACCCTCAGTTCACCCGACTTCGAACGGGTCCCCGCCCGTCGCGGGCACTGGCCCGGCTTCATCCACTGCTACCGCTACACCCAGCCGGAAATGTACCGCGGCCGCAGCGTGTTTTCCTCGGGCGCAAAACTGCACCGCCAGCTTGATACGGCGCTGGACTACAGCCTCATCGGCCAGATCATCGCCGCGTCGTTCCCGGTGTTCATCTCTTCCCAGAGCGGCCCGCCGACCCTGCCCGCGCTCGAAGGCCAGCAGGATTTCGGCGCCGAGGAATATCCCATGGTGCAGGAATACGCGCCGGGACAGGTCATCTACGGCCGCCCGGGCGACGACGCACGCACGCTTTCGTCCAACATTCCCGGTCCGAATTTCGTGGAATTTTCCAAGGTGGTCCTGCGCGCCATGAGCGCCAGCCTGAACATCCCCTACGAGGTCCTGAGCAAGGACTTTTCCGAATCCAACTATTCCAGCGCCCGCGCCGCAATGCTTGAAGCGTGGCGCATGTTCCAGATTTACCGGGCCCACGCCGGTGCCCACTTCGCCCAGATCTGCTGGAACTGCGTGATCGAGGAGGCCTTTCTGCGCGGCATGTGGTCCACCGGCTCCGGTCCTGACTTCTACGAGGCCCGTCAGCTCTGGACGCGCGCCCGCTGGATCGGTCCGGCACGGGGCTACGTGGATCCGGTCAAGGAAGTCGTGTCCTACATCAAGGGTCTTGACGCCGGCATCTTCACGCTGGCCGACGTGGCCGCCGAACAGGGGCAGGACTGGGAAGACACCGTGGACCAGCGCAAGCGCGAAAAACAGCGTCTCCATGAGGCCGGTCTGAAGGAGGAAGATGACAATGCAGCCTGATCCCACCGACCTGTTCGGCTCGTCGTGGGCCATCACCGAGGACGCCCTTGCCGGAGTCCTGCACGCCGTCCGTGACAAGGAAACGGCGTCGCTGGTTTTCCCGGGAAGCGATGCGGAAACGGTGCCTTACAAGGTGGATGGCGGCGTGGCCGTGATCCCCGTCACGGGCAGCCTCTCGCCGCGCTCGTGGTTTCGTCAGTCGTACAGCGGCATTCGCAAGTCCGTTGCGGCGGCGCTGGAGGATGATTCGGTCCACGCCATTCTGCTCGACACGGACTCCCCGGGCGGGACCGTGGCCGGGGTGTACGAACTTGGCGAATACCTGCGCGAAGCGAACGCGCTCAAACCCGTCTACTCGCTGGCCAACAGCCAGATGACCAGCGCGGCCTACTGGATAGGCAGCGCCGGCGGCCGCGTCTACGCCAGCGCCCCCACCGCCTCGGTCGGCTCCATCGGCGTGCTCCGCCTGCACATGGACTGGAGTAAGTTCAACGACAAGGTGGGCATCACCCCTACCTGGCTTCACGCCGGTGCATACAAGGCGCTTGGCAACCCCGACGAACCCTTGAGCCAGAAAGCGCGCGACTGCATGCAGGCCAGCCTTGACGGCAACTACCGCCTGTTCGTGGAGACCGTCGCCCGGAACATGGGGCTGGCCGCGGAAAAGGCAGCCAACTGGGCGGACGGACAAGTTTTCCGAGCTGAGGACGCTCTCGGACTCGGCCTGGTGAAGGGCATCATGCCCAAGGAACAGCTCATCAAACTCATCAAGGAGGAGACCATGGGCAAAACGGCAAAGGAATTGCGGGCCGAATACCCCGAGGCGGTCCGCGAAATCGTGGCCAGCGTCAGTCAGGACGAACAGGCCAAGGTTCGCAAGGAGCTGGACGAGGCGGTGACCAAGGCCGCCACCGATTCCACCGAACGCGTCATGAGCATTGTCGAAGCCCTGCTCGATGAAAAGGCAAGCGCACGCATCAAGGCCTGCGTCAGTGCCGGTCTGAGCGCTGAACAGATCACCGCGCTCGGTATCATTCCGCAGAAGGACGGGCCGCAGCAGAGCGGGGAGGAATCGTCCAAGCAGGCCCCGGACGCGCAGCAGCCCGAAGACGCTCGCGCTTCCATCCTGCAGGGGCTGCAGGCCGCCATGCAGGACAACGTGGACCCGGGCGGCGCACGCGCTGACAACGCAGAGGCGGCCCGCGAGGCCGGTATCGACCGCATGGTCAAGCACGCAACCCGCTAGGAGGAGACATGAACTACGGCGTCGAATCCATATCCCGCGTTGTCAGAAAACTCGTGGGCGACCATCAGCCCATCATGGACAGCGTGCAGCTCAAGTCCACCGGAGCCGAGTACACGCTCGAATCCGGCACCGTGCTCGGAGTGATCACCGCCGAGGACAAACACGTGCAGCTCGATCCGGCGGCCGCGGACGGCAGCGATGCCGCTGTCTGCGTTCTGGCCATGGACGTCACGGTTCCCGCGGCCGGCGACGAGGCGGCACCCGTCTACATCCACGGCGAGATGCTTGAAGACGGCCTGATCTGGCCCGACGGCATCACCGAAGCCGAGAAGAAAACCGCCATCGCCCAGCTTCGCGGCGTGGGCCTGTTCGTGATCTAGGAGGACGCGATGACTATTTCGTACAACCCGTTCGACATCTACACCATGATGGGTGTGGTGGAGCGGTTCCCGCATTTCCCGGGACTGTTCAAGGAGCTGTTTTTCAGCAGGCGCAATGCGCTTGAGACCAATACCGTGGAACTGGAGCTCGTGGTCGGCGGCAAGGAAGTGATCCCTGTCGTCTCCGAGGTTTCGCGCGGTAAGGTCGTGGACGCCACGTCTCGGGAAAGCCGCATCGTCAAGGCGCCCCGGCTGCGTCCCAAGCTCCCCTATTCCGGGGTGGACCTGCTCAAGGAAAAGGTCCCGGGAACCGCGCCCAGCAGCCCCGGCGCTCCGATGGACCGCGTCGAAGCCAAGCTGGCCGCCGATCTCAAGAACCTCGACGACCGGCTGGAGCTGACCTACGAACTGTACTGCGCCATGGCCCTGACCGGCGAGATCACGCTCAGCGGCGAAGACGCCAAGGTGCACATCGACTACCTCATGCCCGCCGACAACAAGCTGGCCCTGTCCGGCACCGCCCTGTGGTCCGATCCCGGCGCCGACCCCGAGGGCCAGTTCGAGGACTGGTACAACGTGATCCTCGAAGCCTCCAGCTGCGGCATGGATACCGTGGTGCTGGGCACCAACGCGTGGAAGCATTTCCGCGACCGCATCGCCGACAAGCTGGACAACCGCCGCCTTGACGTGGGCGAACTCTCGCCCCGCGTCAAGAGCCTGTACAAGGGCAACGTCAACGGCGTGGACATCTACGTCTACGGCGGCACGTATCAGGAGGACGGCGTGGCCAAGCAGCTGCTGCACCCGGACTATGCCGTGGCCGGCAGCCGCAGCTCCGACAACTCCATCGAGTTCGGCCTGCCCAACGACCTCAAGTGCCCCGGCCCCTGCGAGAAGTTCGTCAAGACGTACGAAGAGAACGACCCCTCCGCGCTGTTCGTCCTGATGGAATCCCGCCCGGTGCCGCTGCCCAAGAACCCCGGCGCGTTCATGTACAACAAGGTGGTGTAGCCATGGCCAAAACCAAAAAAGTCAAGCTGCTCGCGACCCTGTTTGACGGCGAGTACAAGTACGCCGCCGGAAAGGTTCACCCCCTCCCCGTCAACGAAGCCGACCGCCTGCTCAAGGATGGACTGGCCGCCTTGCCCGGCGAGGACGATTCGGCCACTCCCCCCATGTCCGCCGAGACGGCGGACATGATGGCCAAACTCGACAGTGCCAACGAAACCGCCAGAACCCTCAAGGCCGAGAACGAGGACCTGAGGGCCAAGCTGGACGAGGCCGTGGAGTACGCCAAGGGGCTGGAAGCGCAGCTCGCCAACGGAACCCCCGACGACAAGAGTTAACCTCCGTACCATCCCCGCCTGCGGACACGCCACCCCCATGGTCCGCAGGCGGGGGCAACCCCGGAGCGGTCATGCAAAGCGACAGTTTCCTCGACGCCATCCTCACCCTGCGCGCCCTCTGCGCTCCCGTTGCCGATCAGTTCGGCCTCAAGGCCATCGGCGGCACCTGCCTCGGCGTCGTGGGCTGGCTGCTCGGCGGGTTCGACCTGCCGTTCGGCGCCCTCACGATTCTGTTCTGCGCCGACTATCTGCTGGGCTTTTCGCGCGCCTTTTACAAGAGGCGGCTGTCGCTGGCGAAGATGCGCAAGGGCATCGGCAAGTTTCTGCTCTACGTCATCGCCGTCGCCATTGCCCACGTGCTGGATCTGGCCATTTCCACGAGTTGGCTCCAGAGCCCGGCGCGGGACCTGATGATCGCGTATCTGGCCATCAACGAATTTCTCTCCGCAGCGGACCATCTCGCCGCGCTGGGCATCCGTCTGCCCGCGTGGCTCATGGAGCGGCTGCGCCACTGCCGGGACTCCGGCGACCCCAGGAGGGCTTTATGAACAGTCTCGAATACGCACTGACCTTCGTGCTTGAGCACGAGGGCGGCTATGTGAACGACCCTGACGATCCGGGCGGGGAAACCAAATTCGGCATCTCCGCACGGGCGTACCCCGACGTGGATATCGCGGCCCTGACCCGTGCGGGCGCCAAGGAAATATATCGCCGCGACTACTGGCATGCCCAGAACTGCGACCAGATGCCCGCCCATGTGGCGCTGGTCATGTTCGACACGGCGGTCAACCTCGGTCTCCGTGCGGCCGGTCGGCTGCTCCAGCGCAGCATCAACGCCCAGTTCATCGACGGCGAGGTGGTTCCGTCGCTGGTGGTGGACGGCGTGATCGGCACCCGCACCCTCGGCACCATGGACTTCTACGTCGGCAACTCCCGCACTCGCTCGCTGTTGCTGGCCAAGGACGTGCTGCTCAACCGCATGGACCATTACCGGGGCATCTGCCGGGAGCGTTCCGCAAGCATGAAATACCTGCTCGGATGGACGAGGCGCGTCACCGAGCTCAACCGCAGACTGCAGGAGGTCTGATGCAAAAGAATCTGTTGCAATCGAAAACCGTCATTTCCAGCCTCGCCGGAATGGGCGTGCTGCTGTTCAGCCTGTTCGGCCTCGATGTGCAGGCGGGCGAGCTGGAAAAGATCCTGACGTTGCTGGCAGCCGTGGCGACCACCGTCGGGACGATCTACGGCCGCATCAAGGCCAGGGACAAGGTGGTGGCGGGCAAGCCCGACAAGACCGGGCTCGGCGTCCTGCTCCTTATCGTCACGCTGGGACCCGCCCTTTCCGGCTGCGCGCTCAAGAACCTGCCGCCCCACGAACAGGCCGTGGCCGTGACCGACGAAATCACCACGGCCTTTGAAAGTGTCGATACGCAATACCGCCAGCTGCTGCCGCAGGTCGAACCCGACACCCGCATACGGCTCAAGACGGATGTGGCCCCGCTGCTCAACCGGACAAAGACCGTCCTCGTGCTGCTGCGCAACGCCACCGACACGTGGCGATACTCCCGCACGCGTCCCGGAGACTGGCCCGTCCTGCTGGACAAGGCCCGGTCCCTGCTGACGCAGGCCAAGGCGGCGATGAACCGAATCCTCGGAGGATAAGACAATGTCGGAGGACAGGACCATGGAAGTATTGCTGATGATCAAAGGTGCGCTCAGGGTCGGGGCCACGTTTGCCCAGATAGCCGCAGCCCTGACTGACGACGGCTACACCGTGCCGACGCCCGAGGAATACAACGCCCGGACCCGCGAGCTGGAAGCCCTGCCCGATCTGGAAGAGCTGCCTGCCACGGAACGCGAGGGCTGATGCATGCTGACGTCCGATCATGCCCAGTCCATGCTCGACGAGTGCGGCCGCGCGGTCGATTACGTGGCCGAGACCGGTGAAGCGGTGCCCACCCGAGCGGTGGTCACCGTCTTCGGGTTCGGCTCTGCCCCGTCGGGGTTCGATGCCGAGCTGTTCGACGGGCTGGGGTATCACGCATCGTTTCGCCTCGCCGTGTCGGATCATCCCGAGCCTCCCGTGTACGGCGACGAAATCGAATTCGAAACCCGGCTGTACGAAATCCGTCAGGTGGATGCCCTGCCCCGGACTTCGACCCCGATCTGGTGGCGCCTGCGCTGCGTGGCCGAACAACGTGGGAGCAGCCCGGCATGAGCAGCTGGAGCGATTTCGAGGGATACCAAGGCACGGTCCGTTTTCCGGTCAAGGGCCATCAGGGCAAGACCGTGCTCCGGACCTATCCCTTTTACTCGTCCCACCGGGGCGGGGCCCGCGTGGCCATCCGGGACACCACGGCTCCGTTCATGGCCTTTCTGGTGCGCACGTTCCCGTCCGAGTTCAACCGCGCTCTCGGGTCAGCGGGTTGGTGGTTGCAGCAGGAAATCAAGAACACGGTCTACGACGAGGATCCGCCCGGCGAGAACTGGCCCGAACTGTCCGAGATTCAGCAGCAGCGCGTTCTCGATGATGCGAAGGGGCACTTCCGGCAGCCCGCCACCCACGCATACGGCCAGCTGGTCAAGGCCGTCGGCTACCGCCGCGACAAGCGGCTCATGCGCGTACGCGTCGGCTGGCTCTCTCCGGCAGCGGCCCGGCGCGCGTGGTCATTGCAGCGCGGCTTCAGCACGCGCGTCACGGACAAGATGCGGCGGTTCTTCGGCGCGGCCGGGCTGCCCATCCCGGCGGAGGACACCATCGAGAGCCCGCCCCGCGATCTGATCACCCCGGTCTACGAGGGGACGCGAGACGAGATTTTCGAGCGGATCGAGCAGAAGATTTCCTACTACCTCGGCAAATCCAGCCGGGCTTTCGCTTTGAGGTAACGCATGGACAGCTACGAAATCGCCAAAAAATGGGTCGCAGCATTGCAGGATTTTCCCGCGCTGCAGGACTTCTGCCGGGACACGCTCGGCGGCGAGCCCGTGCTGATTCTGGGCTTTGATCCCAGAGCGCCCCACGGCAGCGGGGATGCGCCGTACATTGCCGTGGTCCCGTTCGCCGACCGCGACGGTTTCGAGCGCAGCACGGCCCGCAGGACCGTGCTGATGGCGCTCGGCCTGAATTGCCGTGAACGCGACGAACTGGCGAACGGATACGAGGTTCGCGGCTACGGCCTGATCCGCCGCTTCGAATCGCTGGCGCTTGATGCGCTGGAAGGGTGCGAAGCCGCACCGTCGTCCTGGGAGGGAGAGACCTCGCGCCCGGGCAAACATCTCTTTGAGCGCCACCTGATTTTCGAGGTGGTCGAGGACAACACCATTTAGGAGGACACCATGGGTAGACAGGCAAGAGGGTACAAAAGCGCGGTGACGGTGGACTTCGAAGCCGCCTACGGCGTGCGGCCCGGCGTCAAAAAGGCGTTTCGGGTCCCGGTCCGTTCGTTTGAGGTGGCCGAATCGCGCGACCAGACGCCGGACGAAATCCTGACCGGCTCACGCAACCCGGTGGCGCCGGACGAAGGACTCACCGACGAGCGCGGCAGCGCCGACGTCCCCGTGGACGCGCATTCCTTCGGCATCTGGCTGCGCGGCCTGTTCGGCCTGCCGACCACCGAGCCCGTGCCTGCCCTGACGCTGGACGCGGGCAACGCCGTGGACAAGGGGGCCGGCAAGGTGGGCCTGCCCGCCACCGGACACGGCCTTGCGGCAGGCGCTCCCGTGCTCATCTCCGGCACCACCGGCTACGACGGCGCGCACTCGCTGGCCACCGAGACCACGGACAACGAACTGGTGATTGCCGCCCCCTATGCCGCCGAAGCGTTCGACGGCACCGAAACCGTCCAGCTGGCCCGGGTCGTGACGCTGCTCGGCGATGCAGCGGATCGCGGCGACGGCACGGTGGCGCTGCCCAGCAAGGGGCACGGCCTGCCGGTCGGCGCGCAAGTCGTCATCACCGGCACGGTCAATTATGACGGCACGCACGTCGTGGGTCGGGGGTCCGGTCTGGATGCAATAGTGATCACGGCCGCCTTCGTCGAAGAGTCGTTCGACGACACCCCGACCGCCAGCGCCGGCTTCTTCGATCACACCTATGTGGTGGTTGACGACATGCCCAGCTTCCTCGCTGAGAAGGCTTTTCCGGACCTGCCGCTCTACGCCGTGTGCGAAGGCCTCAAGCTCAACTCGCTGGGCCTGAGCGTAGGCGAATCCGGTGCCATGTCGGCCAGCCTGGATATCGTCGGCCGTGGCGAAACCGACTCCACCCAGCCCTATGACGCCTCCGCCGTCCGCCTGCCGCTGCACAAGTTCCAGCAGCGTCAGGCGCGGATTCTCGAAGACGGCGTGCTGCTCGCCGACCGGCTCAAGACGTTTTCGCTGGACGTGTCCAACGATCTGGACACCGAGGACGGCTACACCATCGGCGCCGACGGCCGTCGCGGCTCTCTCTCCGAGGGCCTCATGACGCTGTCCGGACAGATGACCGCGCTGTTCAAGGACACTCGGTTTCTCGAAGCATCCAACACCGGCGAGCGCAAACGGCTGGAAATCCTGCTGGTGAACAGCGGCTACCAGCTGTCCCTGTTGCTGCCCGAATGCCTGTATCAGCGAAACACCCCGGCCATCTCCGGGCCCAAGGGCGTGAAGGAAGAGTTCAGTTACAGCGCCTTCCACGACGTTGCCTCCGAAGGCAGCGGGCTCGTGGTGCGGCTGCGCAACGAAATCAAGACCTGGGAGGAATAGATGCCCAAGACCATTCTGCTGCCGGACTGCGGCAAGACCGTTGAACTCAAGGGGCTCGGCTTTGACGAGGCCACGGAAATTCTGCGCCGCCGTGAGGACGAGGCCGAACTCGATGTGCTCGAAGCGCGCGAAAACGTGCGGCGCATGGTGGAGAATCTGTACGGCGAGGAGCTGTTCGATGAGATTCGCCAGTCCAACCGCGACGTCATGCTGCTGGTGTCCGAGACCCAGCGCCACACGTTCACCCTGCCCGAGCTGGCGGAAAACTCCTAGCGGTCTGGCGTTGGGTCGCGGACCCGGACCGAGCTGCCTACTGCGACACATGTAACGGCACCGCCGCAGAGTGCGCCGAATGCGAGGTCCGCGCGGACAGCCCGGAGCTCATGCCCGAAAACCGTGCTGTCTGGCGCCTCTGGATAGACTGCAACAACCAGTGGAGGGTCGGGCCGCTGGGCCCCGTGGGGCTGGACTGGCCCGCCGTGGAATGGGTGGCCGAAAGACAGGACCCGCCGCTGGACGTGGATGCCGGGGTTTTTCGCAGGCTCAAGCACCTGGAGCAATTCGAACTGAACCGGATGGCCCGGAGGAACGATGCCGGAAACGCAGATAATTATTAGCGCAAAAGACATGGCAACGAGCCAGCTCCGCAAGGCGGGGCTGGCCGTTGACGGGCTCACGCGCCGGGCCATGACGTTGCAGAACGCGTTCGTGGCTGCAGGCGGCGCCATGTTCCTGCAGGACGTGACCCAGCGGTTCGAGCAGTACGAGGTGAGCCTGCGCGACATGTCCAAGGTCACCGACCAGTCGCTGCAGGAGATCGACTCGCAGCTTGGCGAACTGCCGCACTCGCTCGGCACCATGACCGAACTGGTGCAGGGATACTACCAGACCATCTCGGCGGGGGTGAAGGAACCGGCCGCCGCCATGGAGGTGCTGACCACTGCAGCCAAGTCCTCCAAGGGAGCGCACGTTTCGCAGTCCAAGACCATCAAGGCGCTCACCAAGGTCATGAAGGGGCTGGACGGTGAGTTCCGGGATGCCTCGGACGCGGCGGATCTGCTGTTCTCCATCGAGAAGGAGGGGCAGACCAGTTTTGCGGAGCTCGTGCCGGTCATCGGCGACGTGGCCGCCATATCCGGCCTGCTCGGCGTCAAGGCGGAAGAGATGGGCGCGGCTCTGGCAGCCATCTCCCAGACCGCCGGAACCACGTCGCAGGCCGCCACCCAGTATCGCGCCATTCTGATGGGACTGATCAAGCCGCAGGAGCGCATGCGGGATCTGCTGGAATCCATGAACGTGGCCAGCGGCGAGGCGCTTGTCCAGCAGTACGGCCTTGCCGGGGCGTTGCTTCTGATCAAGAAGCAGGCCGAAGCCAGCGGCATGAGCATGGGCCGCCTGTTCGAATCGTCCGAGGCCCTGACAGGCATGGCCCCCATGCTCGCCGACGAGTTTTCTCAGTTCAATCAGGTTCTTCAGGAAATGGAGAACCGGCAGGGACGAGCAGCAAAGGCATGGCACTCGTTTGAAAAAACGCTCGAAGCCAGCCGCGAGCGTTTCCAGAACACGCTTGATGCCACCATGCTGGATCTGGGCGAGGACATTGCCCCGGATCTCAAGCAGACCCTGAACGGCCTGTCCGACTGGCTGGACCAGCACGGCGACAAGCTCGTGACCACGCTCGGCGGTGCAGCCCGCCACGCCGGCGACTTTGCCGAGATCGTGGGCAAGGTGTTCGACAAAACCATTACGGGGTGGAACCAGCTGCCCGACGTGGTGCAGGAGATCGGCCTCATCGGCGCCATCGTCGGCGGGGCCAAGGCCCGCGCCGCCATCGTGCTTGTCTCCGCTGCCATCGGTCAGATCAAGGACACCTTTGACGAGGGCAAGAAGGTCACGGACCGGGATAAGTTGGGCGCCGTCATGCGGCAGGAGATGAACTTTCTGGCCAACCGCCGCAAGCGGCTGGCCGAGCTGAGCGGCCAGTCTCTGGAAACCCAAGGCCCCGCCATCCGCAAGCAGATTGCTGAGTCGGAAGCGCGGATCAAACGCCTGACCGACAGGCTGGCCGAAATGCGCCGAAAGGCCGGTGAAGAACGCCGGCAGGCCGAACATGACTTCCGTGTGCTGGACAACAGCAGCGGGGAGGCGGACAGGGACACCCCCGCCCCGACCAACGACCCTCCCCCCGATCCGTCGCTGAATCGCACCGACGCCGATAGGTCCGGACCGAGCGCCAGCGCGCTGGCCGCACAGAAGGCCGCGCTGGAGCAGCGCAAGCAGGTGCTGGCCGAGTTCAATGTCGAGTATCAGCGCATGTCTCTGGGCAGATACGATTACGAAGTGAAGCTCATCGAGGATGAAGCCAAGCGCTTTGAGCAGGCCGGGGCCGACAAGGTGAAGGTGAACCGCTGGGCTTCCGAGCAGATTCTCCAGATTGAGGACGAACGGGCCGCAGCGCAAAAGCGTCAGCATGAAATGCAGCTGGCGGAGTCGGACAGCATGATTGACGGGCTCATCCTCGGGGCGTCCCGTTACGAACGCTATTCACAGACCGCAGCGGAAAGCATCGCGGACGTCTATGAAGGAGCGTTCCGCCGTGTCGAGCAGCTCGGCACCGACATGGTTTTCAATATGAAGGGCGATCTGGGCGACCTGACCAATCTGGTGAAGCAGGTGGCGCAGGAGATATTTCGCATCAACGTCATGAAGCCGCTGACCCGCAGCCTTGCCTCCGGCGTGGGCAGCTTTTTCGGGGACCTGTTCAGCGGTGGCGACGCCTCCGAGGGCGGCAACCAGTCCACCAAGCTCGCCGGAGCGGATGCCGCCTACGCCAACGGCGGCGTCTCCGTCGGCCCGCAGCTGGCATGGGTCTCCGAAGGTCGCTACCGCAAGGAGGCGCATGTGCCGCTTCCGGACGGCCGCACCATCCCTGTCACCATTCGCGGCTCGGGCGGCGGGGGCGGCGTGGTCTTCAACATCGACTCCAGCGTGCATGTCGCGGGCGACGTGTCCGAAAAAAACATGGCCCTGATTCAGGCGGCCAGCAATCGGGCCGCCCGGGACGGTGCCGAGCTGGCCCTCAAGCGGCTGCGCACAGACCCCGGTAAACGCCGCTGGGCGATGGGAGGATAGGATGATCATAGACTGGCCCGCAGACCTGCGCCCCTCCCGCTCCGAATTCTGGCTGGAGCCGCACACCGCCGAAAACACCAGCCCGTTCACGCGGCAGCAGCAGGTGTACGTTCTGCCCGGCGATCGCTGGGTTTGCGTCATGCGCTTTTCCCGCAAAAACCGGCGGACAAGCGCCCGGCTCGACGCGTTGCTGGCGGAGCTGGGCGGGCGTGCGGGACGCATCCGGATTCCGGATTTTCGACGCTTCACCCCTGCCGGACGCATCCGCGACCCGTTCCTGTTCCCGTTCGCGGACGGTACGAGCTTCACGGACGACACCCACTTTCTGGACATGCCGCCATTGCCGCCGCGTGTCACCGAAAACGTGTACGGCAGCGTGGTCCCGTCGGCGGGCTGGATGCCCTCGGTTCCCGGTCTGCTGCTGGCCGGGGACTACGTGCAGTTCGGAGAGAATCGACTGCACATCCTCACCCGCGACCTGAATACCGACCAATGGGGCGCAGGGTTGCTGCATGTGCGCCCCACGATCCCGGCCACGTACCCGCTGGCCTCCGGTCAGGTCGTCGGCTGGAGCGGCTGCACGGGTGTGTTCCGCGCCAAGGATGATCAGCTGGCACGCAACCCCACCGAGCCCGGCCTGTTCAGTTCGTTCCAACTCGAATTCCACCAGGAGGTCCCATGCCCCGCCTGATGAGTCCCGAGGTCGAAGCGCATATCGCCGGCGGCACCGTGTTCCCCGCGCTGCTCGTGTACCTGGACTTTCCCGACGATCCCGTCCGCGCATGGTCCGGTGTCGGCTCCCTGCACTGGGGCGGCCACGTCTGGCACGGCGTGGGCCAGTTCGGCGGGGTGTCGGGCATCACCGACACATTGGACCTCAAGAGCCAGACCGTGGACATCAGCCTCAGCGGCATCCCGCTCAAGGACGAGACGGGCGCTCCGCTCTTCGACACGATCTCGACCACCTTCACGCAGCACTATCAGGGGCGGGCCGTGGAGTTTTTCTACGCGGTCTTCACCGAGGACTGGGCACTGGTGCCGGATCCAGTGAGCCTGTGGCTCGGACGCATGGACGCCCCGACGATCACGCTGGACGGCGGCGGGATAACCGTGAGCCTGTCTGCCGAGCACGAGTTTGCCTCGCTCACACGCCCGCGCGTGCGCCACTACTCCGACGTGGATCTGCGCGAACGCGCGCCCGGGGACAAGGGACTGGAGTTTGTTTCATCGCTACAGGAGATATTGGTGCTATGGGGAAAACAGAAGTACGACTGATTCGCCGTCCGGACTGGGAGGCCCGCCTCGTTTCGTTCGTGGAGTCCCGCAGCACGGCGCAGTTCCGATGGGGCGAGCACGACTGCTGCCTGTTCGCGTGCGATGCCATCGAGGCCATCACGGGCGTGGACCCGGCCGAGTGGTTCCGGGGCCGCTATTCCGACAGGCACGGGGCGGTCGTGTCGCTTCGCCGGTTCTGCGACGGGGGGCTTGAAGAAGCCATGGCCCGGATCGCCCATGATCTGAACGCGCCGGAGGTTGCGCCCGCGTATGCCCGGCGCGGCGACGCGGTGTTTCTGCGGCAGACAAACGGCACCCCCAGCTTCGGCATCTGCATGGGGGCTGAGGTGGCCGTGGCCGCCCTGCCCGCCGGAGTGGCCATGCTGCCCGGCGCGCTGACGCTTCGCGCATGGAGGGTCGGCTAGATGGGCGGCGCAGTCATTGCGGTGGCCGCGTCCGTGGCCGGGACCGCTGCCGCGTCCGCGGTTTCGGGCGCGGTCCTTTCCGCCGTTGTGGGCGGGGTGGTCACGGCGGCGGTCACGTTTGCCGGTTCCGCCCTGCTCGGCTCCGGCAAGAAGCCGAGCATGGACATGCCGAGCTTCAACGAACGTGGCGGCGGCATGTCGCAGATGGTGCGCCAGCCCGTCACGAGCTGGAAATACGCCTACGGACGCGTGCGGACGTCCGGCCCCATGACCTTCATCCACTCCAACGGCGACAAGAACAAGAACCTCTACATCATCTTTCCCCTTGCCGCCGGGGAAATCGACGCGGTCGAGGAGCTGTACCTCGACGACGAGCTCGTGGAACTCAGCGAGGACGGCGCCGCCACCAACAGCCGGTGGCTCAAGGACGGCAGCGCCCACGTCTTCTGCGACTTCCACCTCGGCGCCCCGGACCAGACCGCGAACCAGCGGTTCATGGACGAATGCGACGGCAAGTGGACCGTGGACCACCGGATGCGCGGCATTGCCTATGCTGCGCTGAAGCTGGTCTACGATCAGAAGATGTTTCCCGGCGGCATCCCGAACCCCACCGTGGTCTATCGCGGCCGCAAGGTGCTGGACCCCCGCAGCGGCTCCACCCTGTGGACCGAGAACGCGGCCCTGTGCATCCGCGACTACCTGCTCACGCCCGAAGAGCTGGGCGGCTACGGCGTGCCTCCGGATCGGATCAACGAAGATTCCTTCCGCGCGGCCGCCAACATCTGCGACGAGGAAGTGCCCCTCAAGAACGGCGGCACGGAGCCCCGGTACACCTGCAACGGCGTGGTGGATACCGAAGGCGAACCCTTCCAGATTCTGAGCGACATGCTCAGTTCCTGCGGGGGATCACTCGACGTGGCCGGCGGCAGATGGAATCTGCGCGTTGCCTCGGCAAGCCCCGTGGTGGCCGACGTGCGCCAGAGCATGGCGCGCGCCAGCGTGAGCGTACAGCCGCGCCGCAACAGGACGGACCTGTTCAATGCGGTGCGCGGAACGTTCATCTGCGTCGAACAGAAGTGGCAGCCCACGGACTACCCGTTCGTGACCAACGACGAATACGTGCAGCAGGACGGCGGGCACGTGATCTACACCGAGCTCGATCTGCCGTTTACCCGCTACCCCGCCACGGCGCAGCGGCTGGCCAAGATGTATCTGGAGCGGCACCGCCTCCAGTCCACCGTCGATTTTCCGGGGAACCTGTCCCTGTTGCCGCTGGTGCCGGGGGAGCCGGTCAACCTGCATCTGCCCGAGTGCTGGGAAGGGGGCGCCAAGTACCGCATTGCCGAATGGCGTCTGGCGGACGACGGCCTCGGCGTGGACCTCACGCTCCAGCAGGATGACGACCGCGCCTACCAGTGGGATCCCGAGGTGGATGAACAGGACATGCCCGAGGCTCCGGAGGTGGAGGCCCCCAACGGAGCGGACAGCACGCCGCCGTCGCCGGTGGAGGAACTGGCTGCGTCCGGCGGCAGCGGCCAGGCAACCATCACGTGGATATGCCCCATGGACGAGGACTTTGAGCGCAGCCGCGTCTACCGGCACACCGCCGACGACTATGCCGCGGCCGAGCTGGCGGGGCTCGTCTACTCCCTGCCCGGCGAAAACGCCGGCTGGACAGATAGCGATTTGACGTCCGGCACCTATTACTACTGGGTGCGCACCGAAGACAAAACCGAAAACCGCAGTGAGTACGGCGTGGCCGTCAGCGCCGTGGTCACCTAGGAGGATACCGTGAAACACGTCATGGACATTCTGACCGTGGGGCAGCGCCCGGACAAGGACACCCTGCGCAAGGGGCTGCTCAATCTGGTCAACCTGCAGGGATGGGACGAGCCGGCAGCCATGGACTTTTCAGCCATGTTTCTCGCGGCCGTTGCCGAGCTGGGCGAAGCCGGGCGCTTCAGCCTGCCAGAAGGCGATTACGCCCTGACTGAGGACCTGACCATTCCGACAGCCAGCGCAGTGCTGGCCACGCCCGGCGCGAGCCTGTTCATCGGTCCCGGCGCGCATCTTCAGGTGTCGGGCCAGTTCGGGGCCTGGACCGACTCGCGGGTCTTTTCCGGCCCCGGCACCGTGCAGGCCGCCGGGGGCGTCTGGCTGCCGGGCTGGTTCGTCGATGCCGGAGCATCATTCGAGGATATTGCCGCCGGAGCAATCACCGTGACCTCGGGACAGGGCTACCTGTTGCCCGAGTCACCCGAGTCCCAGACCACAGATGCCCTGACGGATATCGCCGCCGAACCGACGGACGACCGTCGCGTTCTGCTCTCCCCGATTCGCGACGGGGATGCGATCACGGTCAGGCACGCGGCGGGGAACATCAGCCTGCGCGATGCTGCCGACCTTGTTCTGCAGGGTCCCGGCGACAAGCTCGTGCTGCGCTGGGACGAGTCTGCCGGGGTCTGGCGCGAGTTCGCCCGTCTGCTCGGTACGGTACTCTCGCCCGCGGAACAGTCCGTCCAGATTGCCCACTCTCTGGCCGAGGCCGGTGCGGGGTTGCAGATAATGGACGTGCAGGGGCTGCAATCGGCGCTTGATGCACGGGCCCGCATGGCATCACCCAACCTCTGGACCGCGCCGCAGGAATACGAGCAGACCGCACTGGTCATCGACGCCGGGACGGTGACGTGGGACATGGCCGCCGCACCCCGGGCGCTGCTGACGCTCACCGAAGACGTGACGGCCATGACCATCATCAACCCCGGGCCGGGCGAGCTGACGCTGGTGCAGGACGCCACCGGCGGTCGGTCCGTGGCCTGGCCCGCGTCCATCCGCTGGCCCGGCGGCGCGGCCCCGGCGGTGACGCCCGAGCCAGGCGCCGAGGACGTGGTCACCTTCGTCGAGCGCGGCGGCGTGCTGCGCGGCACGGCCCTGCAGGACTTCAAGGCGGTGGCCTGATGTTTGATCCGATCATCCATCCCCTGACCGGCCTGGGCGGCGTACGGCCCGTGTTTCCATGCCACATCGGGCATTCCGCGCTCGTGGAGAACGGCTTTTCCGCCTCGCCCGCCCTCGGCACGGATGCGGTCATCTCCGTCTGGTTCAAGCCCACCGCTGCCAGCCTTGCGCCGCTTATGGACATGAGCGGGCATTACCATCTGCGCATCGAAAAAACCGGTTCTACTGTCACATACAAAATCAATGACGGCACGCCGCAGGCATACGGCGGCAGCGTCGGGACGTCCTTTCACGAACTGCTGGAAAACCTGCTGATCGCGCTCTGCGGGTCCTCGCACGGATATTACGCCGACCTGCACGCCGTGGACCGGACGACCGCCGACCCCTTCGGCTCGGTTTCGCCGACCGTGTCCACCCTCTGGACGCCTCGCGTCTATGCCGGAGAGTACAGCGCAGGCGGCAGTCATCTCGACTTCGCCGATGCCGCCAACCTCGGCCGGGACGTCTCCGGCAACGGCAACCACTGGACCGTGAACGGCAGCCCTGTGCAGACACTGGACACGCCGACGGACAACTACTCCACGCTGAATCCGGCAACGACCTCGGATTCGGCAGTGTCCTATGCAAACGGAAACACAACCGCGTCCGTCGGCGGCACCAGCGGACGTGAGTCGTACAGCACGCATCTGATTCCTCCGGGCAAGTGGTATATCGAATCCAAAACCGACGCGGGAAACGCCGGAAGCAGCAGTGCGTTTATCGGGCTGCGTCAGCCGGGAAATGGCGACCAGCCGTTTTACTATCGCGCTGACGGGACGCTTGTGGTCGACGGGGCCAGTGTTGGTACATTCTCCGCTTGGTCGGGGGGTGATGTGCTTGGTCTGCTACTCGATACAGAAAATGATCAATTTGAAGTGCGGCTGAACAACGCTGTCATTCACGCAGGCTCGTACTCCACCGACGATCGGGAGATACTGCTGCATCTTGCCAGCGCCAACGGCGGCGCACAGACGGTCAACTTCGGCGCAACGGGCTTCGCCTACGGGCCGCCCGTGGGTTACAGCCCGCTGTCCAGCGCGAACCTCCCCGAGCCGGAGCCGCTTGACCCGGCGAAGGGCGTGGACATCGTGCTTCGCAGCGGTACGGGCGCGGACGCCACGGTGAGCGGCCTCGGCTTCGCGCCGGACTTCGTGCTGACCAAGGGGCGGGACGCGGCCACCTCGTGGGGCGTGTTCGACACCTGCCGCGGCGCAACGCACTGGCTGGCGATGCAGAGCGCAGACGCTGACCGGACGGACGCCGAGTCATTGAAGGCGTTCGCGGCTGACGGCTACACCATGGGGAGCTCCACTTTTGTCAACTACGGCGACAGCAGGCCGTATGTGGACTTCTGCCTCAAGCGCGGGCCGGAGTTCGGGTTCGATATTGTGCCCTATGTTGGTGACGGGATTGCCGGAAAGCAGCTCGCCCACAACTGTGGCGGCGTTCCCGAGTTGATAATCGTCAAGAACATCACCACCAACGGCCAGAACTGGATGGCCTACCATTCCGCCCTCGGTGCCACCAAGCTGGTCTATCCGAACCTCGACAATGCGCTGGTCGCGTCGAGCGCGGGGTGGAGCGACACGGAACCGACAAACACGCACTTCACCGTGGGGCATACCGGGAACACCAACGAGGACGGGTCTGA